>WFMU01000096.1 GCA_015488935.1 Flavobacteriaceae bacterium
GGAACTAAAGAAAAACGTGCAAACAATATTAAGTTAGAAAAAATGCAAAACATTTTAGCCACTTTAGGCGTAAATGTTAGTAGAGAAGAAGCAGGAAAACAATATCACAACTATGTTAAACAAGAACTAGCCCTTAAAGAAGATGGTAGTATTGACCAAAACACAAAAGCATTTGATATTGATTTAAAAAATGAAATTAAAAAGCCGGTTAACCAACAACGTTTTCCGTTATACGTTGCAGAAAAAGATAGTAAAAAATACTATGTTGTTCCGTTATACGGACAAGGTCTTTGGGATGCAATTTGGGGTTATATGTCTTTAAAAGATGATAAAAACACCATTTTTGGAATGTCTTTTGATCACAAAGGGGAAACACCAGGTTTAGGAGCAGAAATTAACCAATCTTGGTTTGAAGATCAATTTATAGGAAAACAAATTATGGATAATTCTAAATTTGTTTCGGTTAAAGTGATTAAAGGTGGTGCTCCACAAGGAGATACGCATGGTGTAGATGCCATTTCTGGAGGTACATTAACTTCTAATGGTGTTACCAATATGTTACAAGAAAGATTACAACGCTATTTAGCTTATTTTAAAAATAATTAATCATGGCAGAAAAAGAAGCATTATTTTCTCAAAAAAATAAACGATTGGTTTTTGATCCATTAAACGATGATAATCCAATTACAGTACAAGTATTAGGTATATGTTCTGCATTAGCAATTACCGTACAACTAAAACCTGCTATTGTTATGGCATTAGGTGTTATGTTTGTGGTTGTAGCTAGTAATGTAATTGTATCTTTACTTAGAAATATGATACCAAGTCGTATTCGTATTATTGTACAATTAGTAATTGTTGCTGGTTTGGTAATTTTAGTAGATTTGGTACTAAAGGCTTATTTATACGATGTTAGTAAAGAATTATCCGTTTTTGTTGGATTAATTATTACCAACTGTATTATTATGGGACGACTAGAAGCATTTGCTTTAGGTAATGGTCCTTGGAAATCCTTTTTAGATGGTTTAGGGAATGCTGCTGGTTATGGTATTATTTTAGTTATCGTAGCATTTTTTAGAGAGCTATTAGGTTCTGGTAAATTATTTGGATTTGAAGTCTTAGGTCATAAAGGAAAAACATTAATGGAATCTACAGGATTATACCATTATGGTTATGAAAATAACGGTTTTATGTTGTTGCCACCAATGGCTTTAATTGCTTTAGGAGTGTTAATATGGATACAACGTTCAAAAAATAGAAAATTAATAGAAAACTAATAAAGTATTTTCCTTTTGGATTTTTTACCATTGGAATTTGAAATTTAAAAAATTATGGATTTACTAAATTTATTTATAAAAAGTATCTTTATTGATAATATGATATTTGCATATTTCTTAGGAATGTGTTCGTATCTAGCAGTATCAAAAACAGTTAAAACAGCAAGTGGTTTAGGTATTGCAGTAGTATTTGTATTAATAATTACCGTGCCTGTAAATTATTTGTTGGAAACCTATATTTTAAAACCTGGTGCATTAGTATGGTTAGGAAAAGAATATGCAAACATTGATTTGAGTTTCTTAAGTTTTATCATGTTTATTGCAGTAATTGCATCTATGGTACAGTTGGTAGAAATGATTGTAGAAAAATTTGCACCAGCATTATATAGTCAATTAGGAATTTTCTTGCCACTTATTGCAGTAAACTGTGCTATCTTAGGAGGTTCTTTATTTATGCAACAAAAAAACTTTGCTAATATTACCGAATCTTTTGTGTATGGTTTAGGCTCTGGTATTGGTTGGTTGTTAGCTATTGTTGCTATAGCTGCCATTAGAGAAAAAGTAAGTTATTCAAACATTCCTGCTCCTCTAAAAGGTATAGGTATTACATTTATCATTACAGGATTAATGGCAATTGCCTTTATGAGTTTTGGTGGAATTAAACTTTAATAGAAGCAAGAAGCAAGACGAGAAGGTGTTATGGCTAAGCATAATTTTAAAAATCTTAAGATATGGCAAGATGGAATTTCGTTAGTTTCTGAAAATTATAAATTAACAAAAACATTTCCAAAATCTGAAGTTTTTAGTTTATCAAGTCAAATGAATAGATGTGCAGTTTCTATACCTTCAAATATTACAGAAGGCTCTAGTAAAAGTACTAATAAGCATTTTAGTAAATACCTTGAAGATAGTTTAGGTTCTGCTTTTGAATGGGAAACACAATTAATTATAGCATTTAATGCTGAGTATTTAAGTAAAGAAGTATTTCAAAGATTAGAAGAAAAAATAACAAAATTACAAAGAATGATTACAGGATTTAAGAATGGCTTAGATTAAACTCAAATTATGAAACAAAACAAATATAGTCTTGTTTCATGGTTCTTATCTCT
>WFMU01000097.1 GCA_015488935.1 Flavobacteriaceae bacterium
AATTCTTTATATTTGCGATATAAATCTAACTAAAAATGAAAAAAATTTTAAAAATTATTGTAGTAATTTTATTACTTGCTACAACTTATGTGTATTTTGGTCTGTATCCTAAATTTGATATTGTGAGTGGATTTTCGTCTAAAAGTATTGCCTCACATCATTTTTTAGCAAAGCGAAGTGTACAATTTACCGAAGAAAAAGATAACGATGTTCCTTCTATGGAATTAGCTACTAATATTGTTGATGAAAATAATAAATCGGTAAGTTCATCGGTTTATGGTTTTAAAAAGCGAAAAGCTATTTATAGAGATGGTCTGGGAGCATTGTTAATTCCAGAAAGAAAAAATTATAAAAATGCATCTTCGTTAGTACCTAAACGAAATTTAACAAATACTAATTTACCTTATCCTTATGGTAATTTACCACAAAAGGATACCATCTTTGCCAATGTAAAGTATAAAGATTTACAAGCAATTGTAACCAATGCAATAGATATCGATACTACCAATACACGTGCTTTACTTGTTATTTATAAAAATCAGATTATTGCCGAAAAATACAATACAGGTTTTGATAAAAACTCTTTATTACTAGGTTGGTCTATGGCAAAAAGTATTACCAGTGGTGTTTTGGGCGTATTAGAAAAACAAGGCAAGGTTCACTTAAAACAAAATCATTTATTTAAAGAATGGGAAAACGATACAAGAAGTAAGATTACACTAAAAAATTTACTTAATATGAATTCTGGTTTAGAATGGGAAGAAGATTATACCAAAATTTGTGATGTTACCGAAATGCTTTTTTTAGATTCGGATATGAGTCAAAAACAAAAAAATAAACCCTTTGTTGGTAAACCTAATGAAACATGGAACTACTCTAGTGGTACTACTAATTTACTAAGCGGTTTTATTAAAAATCAATTTAAAACACAGCAAGATTATTTAGACTTTTGGTATGCCGAATTAATTGATAAAATAGGAATGCATTCTATGCTAATTGAAACGGATTTTTCTGGTAATTATGTTGGTAGCTCTTATGCTTGGGCTACCGCAAGAGATTGGGCAAAATTTGGATTGTTGTATTTGCATAATGGAAACTGGAATGGACAACAAATTATAAACAAATCGTGGGTAGATTTTACACGTGAGCCTACCAATACTTCCAATGGAGAATACGGTGGTCACTTTTGGTTAAATGCAAAAGGTTTTTTTCCAGATGCTCCTAGAGATATGTTTTCGTGTAACGGTTACCAAGGACAACGTATTTTTATTATTCCATCTAAAGATTTGATTATTGTTAGGTTTGGTTTAGGAGGGCATGCAACCTTTAATAAATTATTAAAAGATATTGTTGCAACAATTCAATAATTTACAAGTATTATTAAACTTAGTTTACTATGTTTTATGCTTTTTTTAGAACTTATTTAAAAGTTACTGTTGTCCGAAAAAATAATATATAAACGATAAAATCTAATAAAAAAATAAGTAAAGCTGTTTTGGTAAAACAGCTTTACTGTTTTTGGCAGAACTGTTTTACCAAAGCAGCTCTACATACAAATATAAATTTCCCTGATTAGTGTTAACCGTTTTTTATTAATTTTTCAGAAAAATAAAAAATCATACATACCAAACCATCAAATAGCTTGACATATTTATAAAAAGGGTATCTTTATCCTATAATAATTACTAGTCAAGATGAAAATAGATTTAAACTCAAAAAACACACTTTTAGTCTTAGGAATATTACTGATATTATGTATTAGCACAATGCGTATTTTTGATACACCATTAAAAAATGAAATCTGTAAACATGGTATTACCTCATACGAATTAGCAAAAGAACTATCCGTTTCTAAGGCAATAATTAATTCTTGGAATACCAAAGCAAAAATAAATGCAAGTCTTAGTTTAGGATTTGATTTTTTATTTATTTTGGTTTATACCTCTTTTATTGCACTATTAATTTATAAAACAAATACAAAATTTTGGAAAGAAAAGACATTCCATAAGATTGGTAAATTCTTAATCATTTTAATTTTTATTGCAGGTTTTTTTGATGTAATTGAAAATATATCCTTAATTAAATTATTAGAAGGAGATATGCAACAAATATGGTCATCACTAGCTTATTATTTTGCCTCTTTAAAATTCAGTATTTTAATACTAGGTATTTTGTACCTGATTTTCAATTGGATTTTTTACTTTATAACTCGTTTAATTTACTTCTAATTAATTTGAATTTTAAGAAAAAGTTTCGTAAGATTTTTTTATAAAAAAATAAATATTTATATTGCGTCAAAATCATTACTATTTGATTTTAGAGGGAGACAAAAGAAAGGGTAAATTTTTTAGAAAAAGCAATTATAAAATTAATTGATGCTATTATCAATCGGAATTTTATTTTTTATAGTTTTTTACTATTTTCATCCTATAATTTTAGCAAAACTACCCTGTAGGGTGGGAAAAAATTAAATTTAAAGCTTAATATTTGACCACCTGTTTTTAATAGTATCAGTATAAAATAAAACGATATGGCATTACAATCAACTACAAAGATTTACATAAGTGGTACAGAAATACCAGCATTTCAGAGACTTATCTTACACCAACAAATAGACGCACACCATACATTTGAACTCGTATGTCGTATGGATGTATTAGAAAAATTATCTACCGAACTAGCTTCAGAGACAAAAAATTATTTAGGAGAATCCCTAACAATTGAAATAGCC
>WFMU01000098.1 GCA_015488935.1 Flavobacteriaceae bacterium
ATATTACTATTACCAGAATAAGAAATAATATAAACTTTAGTATCGTTTAAAATATAATGTTTTAAAGAATTTAACGTGTATTTATTGGATTTAAAACTTTTTACACTAGAGATAATGGCATAATCCTCCGTTTTTTTATACAATTCTTTTTTAGAATGTGTAATGCGATAATCCTTTTTTTGAGCAGGTTTTAACTGATTGTCAATAAATTTTTTAAAACTTAACGTATCATTTAATGCAATACTATTAATCTGCATCTTTACTTTAGGCATATCCACACCTAATTTTATTTTAGAATTTTTAATTTCTTGAGGACTCATACCTTTAAAACAAGAAGGAAGCTTACCATTTTCTGCTAAAAAAGCTTTACTAGTTTCCTTTTTTGGCGCAATGGTAAAAGTAGTAAAACATTGGTTCTCAATTTTTGTCCAAGTTTTTGGATAAGTTATAGAAAAATCTTTAGTTTCGGAAGATGGAACTTGCTTTGCAGAAGTAGTTACTTTACTATTAGAAGCACAAGAAAAAAACAAATAAATCAAAGAAATAGAAGTCAATATTTTCAATTTCATTTTTAATAATTTTAGCAAATATAATAAAACTCATTTTAAGATAGCAAAACTTTCCGTAGTTTTGTAAAATGCAGTTAAAAGCCATTTTAGTAGATGATGAGAAAACAAGTAGGGAAATTTTACGAAATTATCTCACAAAATATTGTGCAAACATCTACATTGTAGATGAAGCAGAAAATATAAAAGAAGCATTAAAACTCACAAAAAAGCACCATATCGATTTGGTATTTTTAGATGTAGAAATGCCTTACGGAAATGCCTTTGATTTTATAGAACAATTAGAAAATCCAAATTTCGAAATTATTTTTGTAACTGCCTATGACCATTATGCAATAGACGCATTAAACAATCAAGCAGCATATTATTTAACCAAACCAATCTCTATTGATAATTTAATAAAAGCAGTAACACATGTTACCGAAATAAAAATAAAAGAAAACAAATTACAAAATGCTATTTTAGTACCAAAAACAACTAAAATAAAAGGCAAAATAACCATACCAACCCAAAATGGTTTTGAAATTTTAGCTGTAGAAGAAATTATGTATGCAAAAGCAGATGATAATTATACCATACTATTTTTAAAAGAAGGATTGCAAAAATTAGTTAGTAAAACATTAAAATATTTTGAAGATGCATTACATCAAAATGGATTTGCTCGAATACATAAATCCTATTTAGTAAATATTAACGAAATAGCATCGTACCATAAAGGAAGTGGTGGTTCGGTAATATTGGTAAATGGAAAAGAATTGTCTGTATCTGCTTCTAAAAAAGCAGCCTTATTATCACACTTTAAATAAGCCATGACAATTAACGAAATCAAAAGAAAAATACAAACATTAAGCATCGTTGATAAATTTATCTATGCTAATGTATTTATGTTTGTGATAACTTATGCAGTACATGCATTAGGTACATTACAAATGAATAATGGTAATTTTGTAATATCTTATTTTGCTTTATATGCCAATCCAGAAGAATACTTATACAAACCATACACCTTTATAACTTATGGATTTGTACATCTCGGATTTATACATTTTATATTTAATTTAATAACACTTCATTACCTTGGAAATTTATTTATTGACTTTTTTTCAGCAAAAAAATTTATACTATACTATGTGTTAGGAAGTATTTTTGGAGGTTTATTTTTTGTGTGGAGTTACCATTATTTTCCAGTATTTAAAAATACGAGTGGCATACTCGTAGGAGCATCTGCATCCATTTCGGCAATATTAGTAGGCTTAGCAACTTATATGCCAAACTATGAAATAAAATTTCGATTAATTGGTTATATAAAACTATGGATTGTTGCAGCAATTTTTGTATTTTTAAGTGTTGTATTAATACCGAAAGGAAATGCAGGTGGACAATTAGCACACTTAGGAGGCGCACTAATAGGATTTGTATTAACAACCTACTTTTACAAAGAAAAACCAAAGAAAAAAAGAAAACAAAAAACCAATTTAAAAACAGTATATACCTCCAAAGAGAAATCCGAAGATTTTGGATTATCAAACTATCAAAAAAATCAAATAAGACAAAGAAAAATAGATACATTATTAGATAAAATAAGTAAATCAGGTTACGAAAGCTTAACCAAAGAAGAAAGAGAATTTTTGGCATCAGCTAGTAAAAAATAAGCAAATGAAAAAATTATCCTACATAAATAAATTGATGTACTTTGTAAATTATATTTTTGCAATACTACTATTGTTAGGATTTGCTTTGCCATTAATGGCACCAAGCGTAGCACCAAAAATAGCAATAATGAGTCTAACAATACCAATTCTGTTTATTGTAAATATAATCTTTGCAATTTATTGGTTAGTAGGTCTTAAACCACAATTTTTTTTATCTTTTGGATGTTTAATTATAGGCTATTTTGTTTCTACTCCATATTATAATTTTAGTAAAAAAAATATAAAAACAGCAAATGAAATTAGTATTATGAATTACAATGTGCGATTGTTTAATATTTACAATTGGATAGATGATAAAAATATTCCAACAAAAATTGCAAAATTTATAAAAAAAGAAAATCCAGATATACTATGCATACAAGAATACCATTTAATAGGAGATAAAAAAGGCAAGATAATTGATTATCCATATAAATATATAAAAACAGTTACAAAAAATGCCAAGTTCGGACAAGCCATATTCTCAAAATACAAAATTGTAAATCAAGGCTCGTTAGATTTTAATAAAACACAAAATAATGCCATTTATATCGATATAATAAAAAA
>WFMU01000099.1 GCA_015488935.1 Flavobacteriaceae bacterium
AATTGATGAAATTAATAATATCAGTAAAAAAGACGCAGGAAATCAAGGTTTAGTTAATATTTTAAAATCCGAATTAGTTAAAGGAGAAGTTACCATTATTGGAACAGCAACAAACGATGCTTTTAGAAAAAATATAGAGTCAGATGAAGGCTTAGCAAGATTATTTGAAGTAGTTCGATTAAATGAACCTACCGAAACAGAAGCAAAACGAATGATTAAAAATGCCGTTTCTTATTATACAGAACACCATAAATTAGAAATAGATTTAGAATCCATTACAGAAGCAATCCGTTTGGCAAAACGATATAATAAAGAACGTAGTTTGCCAGATTCTGCCATCGATTTAATAGATAGAACCATGTCTGCAGCAAAATTTATGATTGAAACTTCTGTAGAAGGAATAAAACAATTAAAAGAAGAATTAAAAGCACTTAAAAAAAGCAAATTAAAAGCAGACGAATTAATTATTGAACAAAGTTGGTTGTATTCTCAAATGAAAAATAAATTAAGTTATTTGTTGTTTACAGAATTAAAAGAAGAAGACCATTTTGAACATATTAAAACACCAGCAGAAGGATTTAAAACGCTAAATCGTATTTTAGATAGTTTAAATAAAGTAGCCTCAAAGGAGAAAAAAGAAATCACAAAAAGTGATATTGCATCGACTATAGCAAACAAAACAGGAATTCCGATGGGTAAATTACAATCCGATGAAAAAGAGCGTTTGTTAAATATGGAAGACCAACTTCGCAAACGTGTAATAGGACAAGACCATGCTATAAAAGTAATTACCGAAGCTGTTTTAGAATCACGTTCGGGTTTAAGTAAACCAGGATTACCAACAGGTTCTTTTTTCTTTTCTGGACCAACAGGTACAGGTAAAACAGAACTAGCAAAAGCTCTAGCTGAATTTTTATTCCAAACCGAATCTTCTATAATTAGATTAGATATGTCGGAATTTAAAGAAGAACATTCTGCAGCATTACTTTATGGAGCACCTCCTGGATATGTAGGATATGAAGAAGGAGGATTATTAGTGAATAAAATAAGAGAAAAACCATATTCTATTGTCCTTTTCGATGAAATTGAAAAAGCACACCCTTCAGTTTTTGATATATTTTTACAAATATTAGACGAAGGAAAATTACACGATAGACTTGGTAAAGAAGGAGACTTTTCTAACGCGGTAATTCTATTTACATCAAATATTGGTAGTAATCACATTATCGATTCTTTTGGAAAAGGAGAAATACCAAAATCAAGCGATTTATTAGAAATGATGTCTAGTCACTTTAGACCAGAGTTTTTAGGACGATTAACCGAAATAATACCATTCTCGCCAATAACAGAAGATGTGGTAGAAAAAATATTTAAAATTCAGCTTAAAGACTTATACAAAGCTTTAGATAAATTAGAAATTTCGTTAAAAATATCAGATAAAGCAATAACACACTTAGCATTAAAAGGATTTACTCCAAAATATGGAGCAAGACCATTACGAGGTGTAATAAGAAGCGATATAAGATCGCCATTATCTAAAATGATAATTTCGGGAAAAATAGAAAAAGGTTCGAAAATAATCTTGGATGTAGATAAAAAAAATAACCTAAAATGGAAATATTAAGCAATATAATTTAGGTTATCTAAAAAAAATATTTATATTTGACATAATTAACCATTTAATTTAAAGAAATTATGGAGTCATATGGACTAGGAGGAACAGAAGTAAGAACTGATGCTAATGAAGCAATTCAGGAAATTCCACAAAACAGAACACTATTAGTAGAAAAACTAACACAAGACCAACCCATTAAACCTGTTGTAGTTAAAGGTTTAAAAACAATTGACGATGTGTTTCAACATTTTGACCCTAAAGTTGAAGTTGAATTTGAAGATGCTGATGGTGTACTAAAAAAAGAAGAATTAGGATTTAGTAACTTAGGTGATTTCGGAGGAAAAGGAATTACAAGGCAAAGCAAGTTTTTAAAAGATTTGAATACAGAGAAAGATCAGTATATCAAAGTAATTAAACAATTAAAAACAAATAAAATTTTAAAAGCTGCTTTAACAAATCCAGAAGCTAAAACAGCTTTAATAGAGTCTATTAAGGCATTATTAACGGAAATAGAAGAAAAGAAATAAACTATGGCAACATCTCAACAAAGACAAGAAAGTTTTGAATCGGTAGAAAATCCCTCGAAACATCTAAAAGAGAATAGTGAGAAATTAGCAAAATATGGAGGTTTTGACTTACTAGAGGCTTGTATCGAAGGTGTTCAAAATATGAACCCTGATAGAAAAGCAAGAAAAAAAATATTTTTATCAGAAAATTCTAAAAAAGACGAACGCGATACTTTAAAAAAAACTTTAGAAATTTGGGCTTCTGTACTTAGTGGTGCAGATAATATTCCAGACATGGTAGAAATTTCTGATGAAAGAGCAAAAATTGCTAATGTATCTTTAAAAAAGAATTTAGCAACCGCTCTTGAAGAAACTAGAGATTTAGAACGTTCGTATAGATCGATGGCTTTGTTCTATAAAAACACAGAATCCGACAAAATAAAAAATATCTCTATTGTAAATGCAGAATTAGAACAGGTAAAAGATTTAGATAATACCCGTTTTATTGATGCAATTGCAGAAGAATTAACATCTACTTACGACCGTTTAGATTTAAGAGAAAATTACGGCTTACTAGTAATTCCTGGATATTTAGGTTCTAACAAAGTAGTAGAAAAATGGGCGAAAATTGCTTACGAAAACAAAGCAATGTTAGTTACTGATTTTGTGCATTTAGATGAACCAGATGATGTAATGGAAATGTTTGAAGCTGCAAACCTAACAGGTGGAGATAAATACAGATCTAATGTTATTATGTCTTGTAACTGGTTAGTAGGTAGAGGTAAAGTAGATGAAGTAGGTGAAGAAGACGATTTATACATCCCTCCATCATCTGCACTCGCAGGAAAAATATACAATACCTTAATGTCGCAAGTAACTGCCGGTAAAAAACATGGTGGAATTAATGAAATTGATGGCGTACGTTTTGATTTAAAGAAAAGTGAAATATCACAATTAGAAAAATTAGGACTAGTTCCAATGGTAAAAGAATATGGTAAAGTAATGGCGTTTTCGGCAAAAACACTGTTTAATGGAGATAATTTAGGACTACAAACCTATTCTGTTGTTCGAGTATTTGACTATGTTACTAAAGTATTAATGGATTTCCTTAATCGTAGAGCATTTGAAAACTTTAATGCAAGAACTAGAAAAGAATTAATGGGACAAATAGTTAAATTTTTAGACAATATAACAGGTCCAGATAAATTAATCGAAGATTTTTCTATTAGAAGATTTGAACAAGATCCAAATCAAAAAGATAGAGTTTATTTAGATATTCACATGAAACCATATTTTCCTGCTAAGAACTTTTTAATTAAAATGGAAGGACAAAAAGGAGATGAAGGTAACGAATGGGATTCGGAATACGAACAAAAATAAAAAATAATAATAGTAAAAAGAACTGGTCTAAA
>WFMU01000100.1 GCA_015488935.1 Flavobacteriaceae bacterium
ACATCAATATCCTTTAATCTAATCCTACATACTTCGATAGGTCTTAAAAAAGCATAACCAATAAATTGTATAAATTCATATAGATATGGATCATTGGTAGTTAAGTAGTTTTTTATTTCGGTTAACTGTTTGTTATTAAAAGCGATGTTCTTTTTTGGTGTAGATTTTAATTTGTGAATATCTAAAATAATATTTCGTTCTAAATAATCATCATCTACAAGCTGTGTAAATATAGAAGATAATGTAGCTCTATAATTATTTCTAGTTTTCGGAGAATTTCCTTTATTAATTAAGTTGTTTAAAAAAGAGGTAATATGCCGTTTATTAACTTGAGATATTAATAGGTGTTGTAATTTATTTTCTTCGATAAATACAATAAACGCATCTAAATGAGATTTAGCAGTACTTAAAGTCTTGGTACTCCAAGAGGGTTTCTTATTTTCAAAGCCAATCTTTAGCCCTTGTAAAACTAAAATTTCATTTTTTTCAAAACAGTTTGTTTTTTGGTTATCAAAAGGAGTAAACCCATTAACTTCAATACTATAAACCAATGCTCTTTGTACTTCTTTAGCAAATTTACGTCTTTCGGATAAGGTCTTTTTACGATTAATACCTGCCTTAATCATAAATTTATAATCTCGTTTATTGGTTTTAGGATTCGTAAAATAACAGTAAACATACCAATCTTTTGTTAAAGTGGCTTTCCCTTTTATTTTTGGTATATAAATTTTAACTTCTGAGGATAAATTACTTCGCATGAAGTATAAACGTTTTAAAATAGGTACTATTGTAGGTACGTTATTTTTATTTGCTGCCTTTTCATTGCAGAAAATAGACTTAAAACGGTGTGTATCATGTTGATACTTAGTAGCGGGAGCTGGACTCGAACCAGCGACCTTCGGGTTATGAGCCCGACGAGCTACCTACTGCTCTATCCCGCGATTTAGGCTGCAAAGATACTACTCTTTTTGAAATTAGCAACTATAAAAACAAAAAATAGCAGCGATATCGCTGCTATTTTTTGTTTTATTCTCATTTTAAGGACTATAAATGTTGTTTAACCATTCATAGACATTAAAAATTCTTCGTTACTTTTTGTAAATTTAATTTTATCTTGTATAAATTCCATTGCTTCAATAGGATTCATATCTGCTAAATATTTACGTAAAATCCATAAGCGTTGTAAATCTTTTGGTGCTAATAATAAATCATCTCTTCGTGTACTCGATTTAATAATATCAATAGCTGGGAATATTCTACGGTTAGAAATATTTCTATCCAATTGTAATTCCATATTACCTGTACCCTTAAATTCTTCAAAAATTACTTCGTCCATTTTAGAACCTGTATCTGTTAATGCAGTAGCAATAATAGTTAAAGAACCACCATTTTCAATTTTACGTGCAGCTCCAAAGAAGCGTTTTGGTTTATGTAATGCATTAGCATCAATACCTCCAGATAAAATTTTACCAGATGCTGGTGCAACGGTATTGTAAGCTCTTGCTAAACGTGTAATTGAATCTAGTAATATAACCACATCGTGTCCACATTCTACCAAACGTTTTGCTTTTTCTAAAACAATATTTGCAACTTTTACATGTTTTTCTGCTGGTTCATCAAAGGTAGAAGCTACAACTTCTCCTCTAGTACTTCTACGCATATCTGTAACTTCTTCTGGTCTTTCGTCAATTAGTAAAATAATTTGATATACTTCTGGATGACTACCTGCAATTGCATTGGCAATATCTTTAAGTAACATTGTTTTACCAGTTTTTGGTTGCGATACAATCATACCACGTTGCCCTTTTCCAATAGGCGAGAACATGTCCATTATTCGTGTAGAAAGGGAGCTGTTTTTGTCTGCTAAATTAAATTTTTCTCTCGGAAAAAGTGGTGTTAAGTGTTCAAATGCAACTCTATCTCTAACAATACTTGGATTTAATCCATTGATTAATGATACTCTAATTAGTGGAAAATATTTTTCTTGTTCTTTTGGCGGTCTTACTACACCTTTTACAGTATCTCCAGTTTTTAATCCAAATAGTTTAATTTGTGATTGTGATACGTAAATATCATCTGGTGAGGATAAATAATTATAATCGGATGATCTTAAAAAACCATAGCCATCATTCATTGTTTCTAAAACACCTTCTGCTTCAATAATACCATCAAATTCATAATCTGGATCGCGATATTTACCATGGCGTTTTAACTCATTTCCTCTATCTACTTTTACTTTCTGACTTGAATTAGAATCTCCATTCTGATTTCCAGAGATTTTTTTCTTGTAATTTGGATTTAGTGCATTAGCTCTTTCATTTCTTTTTCTTTGTTCTTCAGAAATTTCCTTTTTTGTCAGTTTTCTAACTGGTTTTTCTTCAACAGATTTTTCTACAATAGGTTTTTCTTTTGTTGGTTTTTCTACGGTAGATTTCTCTGCAACTGGTTCTTTTTTGATAGCCTTTGATTTCGCTGGTTTTGGCGTTTTTTTCTCTTTTGGATTATTTTCGAAAAGTGTTGGCTCTTTTTTAACTTCTTTTTTTGTTGTTGCAATTCTTTTCCTTGGCTTTTTAACTTTTGGCTTTAGTTCCTTTTTTTGAACTTGCTCTGTTTTAGCTACTATTTCCTCTTTAGGAGTTTTCGCTTGTTCATCTAAAATTTGATAAATTAAGTCTAGTTTTTTTAACTGACTTGTCTTTTTTAAACCAATTGCCTTTGCAATTTCTTGTAATTCTACTAGCTTTTTTTCTTTAAGCGTTCCGATTTCAAACATTGATATATGAATAAATTAATAAATTGTTGTTAGTTGTATGGAAAAATTATAAATTTAGGGATTGTA
>WFMU01000101.1 GCA_015488935.1 Flavobacteriaceae bacterium
AACAACAGCAGGAGATTACAAAGTAGATAATTTAGATTCAAATTCCCCTAATCAAGATTTTGGAACTGCATTTTATGGCAAAGACAAAATTATTTTTTCATCTTCGAGAAAAGCAGGGATTTTAAAGCCTAAATGGAAAATAAACAAACAACCATTTTTAAATTTATATATAGGAACCATTGGTTCTGATGGAAAAGTGAGTGATGTAAAACAATTTTCAAATCGATTAAATACAAAGTTTCACGAAGCGTCTGTTTCTTTTACGCCAGATCAAAAATCTGTATTTTTTACAAGAGATAATTACTACAATAGCAAATTAGGAAAAAATAATGAAGGAATTACAAATTTAGCTATTTATAAAGCTTCGGTAGCTCCAGATGGAAGTTGGTCTGATGTAAAATCATTGCCATTTAATAATGTAAAATACTCTGTAGGTTCACCATCGGTAAGTAAAGATGGTAAGAAATTATATTTTGCTTCGGATATGCCTGGAACTTTAGGAGAAACAGATATTTATGTAGTAGATATTTTGGAAAATGATACGTATGGAATTCCAAAAAATTTAGGAAGTAAAATTAATACATCTGGAAAAGAAAATTTCCCATTTATTGATAAAGATAATGTATTGTATTTTTCTTCAGATTCTCAAAAAGATGGCATGGGAGGTTTGGATGTGTATGCTGCAAAAATTTATGAATCTTCGGTATCTAAGGCATTACATTTGGGAAGTCCAGTCAATAGCTCGTCGGATGATTTTGCTTATATCCTTAAAAATGATATTAATGAAGGGTATTTTTCTTCAAACAGAAGTGGAGGAAAAGGAGATGATGATATTTATCACTTTAAAGCATCACCACCATTAAAAATAGAATGTAATCAGTCTGTGGCAGGAACTGTAAAAGATAAAAAAACAGGAGAAATTGTATCTGGAGCTGTAGTTGTATTGTTTGATGATAAAGATAATGAAGTAGATTCAAATACCACAGGAGACGATGGAATGTATAAATTTACAATAGATTGTAAGAAAGCATATAAAATTGTTGCAAGTAAAGATAAATATACTAAAGATGAAGTTATTTTTACAACCAAAGAAAATCCAGATGTAAAATTAAATTATGATTTAAAAATCGATCCAATCCCTGAACCAGAAGTGGTTGTTAAAAAAGAGAAAGTAGTTGTAAATATAAATCCAATTTATTTTGATTTTAACAAAGCTAACATTAGAGATGATGCCGCGTTAGAGTTAGATAAAGTTGTTGCAATTATGCAAAAATACCCAAAATTAATAATCGAAGGAGGTTCGCATACAGATAGTAGAGGAGTTGATTCATACAACTTAAATTTATCGAGTAGAAGAGCTAAAGCAACCGTGAAATATATTATTTCGAAAGGAATTGATGCAGCAAGAATAACAGCAAAAGGATATGGTGAAACACAAATTATTAATCGATGTACAGAAGGTGTTAAATGTAGTGAAGAAGAACACCAACAAAATCGTAGAACGGAATTTGTAATTTTAAATCCAGATGTTTTAGGTTATTATTAATTAATTTAAGAAGATAATTTTGAAAGGGACAAGGCTATTACATTTATTATTTTTACTGTTTACTTTTGCAAGTTTTGCACAAGAAACAACTGCGGGAGAATACACCATAAATATATTGGATGCAAATTCTGAAAAATCGGATTTTGGTACTACTTTTTATGGCGATGATAAAATAATATTCTCCTCTTCGAGAGGTTTATCAAGAATGAAATGGGACGGAAACGGACAAGCATTTTTAGATTTATACGAAGGAGATATACAAGATGATGGAAGTGTAAAAAATGTAAGAAAATTTTCTTCAAGATTAAATTCTAAATATCACGAATCTTCCGTTTCTTTTTCGCCAGATCAAAAGACGGTATATTTTACAAGAAATAACTATCTTAAGAGAAAACTCGAAGAAGACAAGACAGGAACAATTAATTTAGCCATTTATAGAGCAAAAGTAGATGCAAAAGGAGTTTGGAGCAATATAGAATCTCTGCCATTTAATAGTAAAGATTATTCTACTGGTCATCCTACAGTTAGTAGAGATGGTAAGCGATTATTTTTCTCTTCCGATATGCCCGGAACTTATGGGATGTCTGATATATATGTAGTTGATATCCATGAGGATGGAACCTTCAGTCAGCCAAAAAATTTAGGAAGAAAGATTAATACTTCAGGCAGAGAATCTTTCTTGTATATTGATAAGAATAACATTTTGTATTTTTCTTCAGATAGTCATAAACACGGTTTGGGTAATTTAGACATTTATGCAACAAAAATATATACAAAATCCGTATCAAAGGCTGTACATTTAGGAAGTCCGATAAATACAGAGTACGATGATTTTGCTTTTATAATAAACAACAAAACAAATGAAGGTTATTTTTCTTCCAATAGAGAAGAAGGAGGTATTGGTTTTGATGATATTTACCATTTTAAAGCAGAGCCGCCGTTGTATATTGCATGTAAGCAAAAAATAAATGGTATTGTACTAAATAAAAAAACAGGAAAATCCATATCTAAAGCATTGGTAACATTTTTAGATGAAAACGATAAGCAAATAGATACTTATAAAACTAAAAGAGATGGAAAGTTTCATTTTAATGGAAAATGTGATGTTGCTTATAAAATTAAAGCAAGTAAAGATGAATTTTCTGAAGATAGTAGTGCATTTGTAACCGAAGATGACCCAGATGCTAAACCAAATATTAAGTTAGCTTTAAGACCAAAAGAAGTTGCTGTTGTATCGAAACCAGCACCAGTTGTAGTTGTAAAACCACCAGTAATAAAACCAAATTTTGATGAAATTAAAGTGGTTCGTAATAAAGTAATTGTAAATATAAATCCAATATATTTTTCGTTAAATCAGGCAAATATAAGAAAGGATGCTGCTAGAGAATTAGATAAAGTGGTTGCGATTATGAAAAAGTATCCAGCTTTAATGATAGAAGGCGGTTCGCATACCGATTCTAGAGGAGGCGATGCATATAACATAAAACTATCTACAAAAAGAGCTAAATCTACAGTAAATTATATTATTAAGCACGGTATAGATGCTAGTAGAATAACGGCAAAGGGTTATGGAGAATCGCAGCCTACAAATAGATGTACTAATGGTGTTAGATGTAGCGAAAAAGAACATCAACAAAACAGAAGGACAGAATTTGTAATTTTAAACCCAGAAGTATTAGGTTACAAGAAAGAGTAATTTAATATTAAAATAAATTTCCTTGTCTATTTTGTCTTATTCTACCAAGGTGTTTATATGCAAGTTCGGTAACTTCACGACCTCTAGGTGTACGCATAATAAATCCTTGCTGAATTAAAAATGGTTCATAAACTTCTTCAATAGTTTCGGCATTTTCGCTAACTGCAGTAGCAAGTGTATTTAAACCAACAGGACCTCCTTTAAATTTATCGATGATTGTCAATAAAATTTTATTGTCCATTTCGTCTAAACCATGTGCATCAACTTGTAGTGCTTTTAATGCAATTTTTGCAATTTTAATATCAATATTGCCATTGTTTTTAATTTGAGCAAAATCGCGAACTCTTCTTAGTAAAGCATTTGCAATTCTTGGTGTACCACGACTTCTACCAGCTATCTCAATAGCAGCTTCCATAGTTATAGGTACTTTTAAAATACTAGCACTGCGTTGTATAATTGTGGTAAGTATTTCGGTGTTGTAATATTGCAAACGGCTACTTATTCCAAAACGAGCGCGCATTGGGGCAGTAAGTAAACCAGAGCGTGTGGTTGCACCAATTAAGGTAAAAGGTTCTAAATTTATTTGTACTGTTCTGGCATTAGGTCCAGACTCAATCATAATATCAATTTTATAATCTTCCATTGCAGAATATAAATATTCTTCAACAATTGGACTTAAACGGTGTATTTCATCAATAAATAAAACATCACGTTCGCCTAAGTTGGTAAGTAAACCAGCTAAATCGCCAGGTTTATCTAAAACAGGACCAGAGGTTACTTTAATATTTGCTTGTAATTCATTTGCTAGGATATGTGCCAAGGTTGTTTTTCCAAGTCCAGGAGGACCATGAAAAAGTGTATGGTCTAAAGCCTCTTCGCGTTGGTTGGCAGCGGCAACAAATATTTTTAGATTATCTAAAATTTGATCTTGTCCAGTAAAATCACTAAATTCTAGCGGTCTTAATTTTTTTTCATAATCTAAATCTTCGCCACCTAAATTTTCATTAGAAGCATCTAAATATTCATTCATACTGCAAATATAACGGAAATAATAATACAGGTAAATATGCTAAAGAGCGAATTGTATTATTTTCTAAAAGAATCTTACTGAGATTTAATTTTATATTCGATAACAATAGCATCGCCAAAATTTAAAATTATTTCTTGTAAAGCTCTATCAGCCTCAAGTCTGGTTTTATAGTTTCCAACTCTAACTTTCCATTCTGGAGATTCATAATCTACGTAAGTGGCTGTATTTGGAAAAAGTGCTCTAAATTTGTTTCGAGCGCTATTCACACCGTTTTCACTACCGTAAAATAGTTGAATTCGGTAACCATCTATGGTGTGGTTTTCTTTATTGTAATTTATTTTTTTTGCAATTAGGGTATTAATTTCTGGGGAACAATCAATAGAAATATGTCCATTATTATTTTGTGAAAATGTTAATTTTGAGGAGAGTATAAATAATAGTAGTGAGAATGTTATGTGTTTTAGTTGCATGATAGTTTCTAATTTTATACAAAGGTAAATTATTGTTTTTTAAATGGTAATAAAAAATGTTATTTAGAATGATTATAAATTATATTTAACTTTATTTTAAGATTTAATTTTTAGCATATAAATAGTACTTTTGCCAAATCTAATTTGCCAAGATATTTTATTTCTGGCAAGTTTAATATTGAAAATATTGTGCCAAAAGCATTTGAAATTTATAAAATATGAAAATTGTGAATCAACACAGTCCAATCCAACAACTAACAAAACTAACATTTGTTCTTTTATTTATTTTTTCTACAAGTTTGTTTGCCCAACAAGGAGACGCAGCAAATGGGAAAAAATTATTTAAAGCCAATTGTGCAGCATGTCATAAATTAGATAAAAAAGTGCTTGGACCGCCATTAAAAGGAGTTTCTGAAAAAAGAGATAGAAAATGGTTATACTCTTGGATAAAGAATAGTGCAGAATTTATAAAGAGTGGCGATGCAGATGCAAAAGCTATTTTTGAAGAGTTTAAAATACCAATGACTCCATTTCCTCAATTATCGAATAAAGACATTGATGATATTTTAGCATATACGGATGATAAACCAGCTAAAAAAGCAGCTTCAGGAGCAGGAGCCTCTACAAAAGTAGATCCAAAAGTAAAATTAGGAAAGAAATTGTTTAAAGCCAATTGTGCTGCTTGTCATAAAATGGAAGGAAAATTAGTAGGTCCAGGGTTAAAAGGAGTTACAGAAAGAAGAGAAAAAGAATGGCTACACGCATGGATTAAAGATAATAATGCATTACGTAAAAGTGGTGATGCAATAGCAAAACAAGTATTTGAAGAAAATGGAAAAATGCCAATGACTCCATTTCCACAATTATCAGACGATGATATTGATGCGTTATTAGCTTATTTTAAAGTTGGCGATGTAAAGAAAGTCGTAAAAAATACAGCAGGAGTTAATACCACAAAAAAAGAAAAGAAAAGCTCTGGAGCTTGGATGAATTGGGTAGTAATACTTGTAATTTTAGGATTATTAATTTGGATGTTCTTAAGTAAAGTAACCTTCTTAAAAATAATAGCAACCGTATTTTTATTATTAGTAGGAGCTTATTTTACATTCGATTGGTTAATGGGAATTGGTGTAGATCAAGGATATCAACCAATACAACCAATAGCATTTTCGCATAAAATACATGCTGGAGATAATAAAATAGATTGTCAGTATTGCCACTCATCGGCAAAACACAGTAAGACTTCTGGAGTACCAACAGCAAACGTATGTATGAATTGCCATAAAAGTATTTCTGAAGTAGCAGACGATACTAGAGTAGGCGCATTAGGAAAAGAGCAATTAGATAAAGAAATTCAAAAAATTTATAATGCAGTTGGATGGGATTCAGACAACATGAAGTATAAAGAGAATTATAAACCAATCCCAATTAAGTGGATAAGAGTACATAATTTACCAGATTTTGCATATTACAATCATTCACAACACGTAACTGTAGCAGGAATAAAATGTCAGAAATGTCACGGTCCAGTAGAGAAAATGGATGAAATGAAACAGCATTCTCCTCTAACCATGCGTTGGTGTTTAGACTGTCATAAAGCTACCGATGTTAATTTAGATAACAAATACTATGCGAAAATCCATAAACAATTGTCGGAAAAGTATGGTGTAGAAAAAGTTACCATAGCGCAATTAGGAGGTAAAGAATGTGGTAAATGTCACTACTAATTAAATTAGGGAATTAAGAATTTAGAATTACGTACAAACACGTAAGGCAACAATCAAAAATCGTAAATACAAGATATGGCATCAAACAAGAAATATTGGACAAGTGCTGCAGAGCTAAAAAATAGTTCAATTGTTGAAAAGCTAAGTAAAACAGAATTTGTAGGAGAAATACCAACAGATGCATTTTTAGGAGATAAAGAAACCTTAGAAACATCTTCTACATCGCGAAGAGATTTTTTAAAGTATGTAGGATTTACTACGGCAGCTGCATCTTTAGCAGCATGTGAAGGTCCTGTTATTAAAACAATTCCTTACCTAAATAAACCAAACGATATTATTCCTGGAGTTGCAGATTATTATGCAACAGCTATGGCAGATGGTTATGATTTTGCGAATGTATTGGTAAAAGTTCGTGAGGGAAGACCAATAAAAATAAATCCAAATAAAGAAGCTACTTCCGATAATGGAACTAGTGCTAGAGTACAAGCATCTGTATTGTCGTTATACGATAATAACCGATTAAAGAGTGCTTTAAATAATAAAAAAGCAATTAATTATACAGATTTTGATAGAGAAGTAATTTCTAAATTAGATCAAGTAAGCGCAAGTGAAAAGAAAATAGTTTTCTTAACAGGAACTATGGCAAGTCCATCTACCGATAAATTATTAGCTGAATTTAAAGTAAAATATCCAACTGCAGAACACGTAGTTTACGATGCAGTATCCGAAAGTGCAGCAGCAGATGCTTACGAAGCAATTTACGGAACAAGAGCTTTACCAAATTATGATTTTTCTAAGGCAGATGTAATTGTATCAATTGGAGCAGATTTCTTAGGCGATTGGCAAGGTGGTGGATATGAAAAAGGATATGCCGCAAATAGAGTACCAAAGCATGGAAAAATGTCTAAGCATATTCAGTTCGAAACTAACATGTCTTTAACAGGAGCAAATGCAGACCAACGTTTTGCATTAAAACCATCCGAACAAAAATTTGCATTAGTTAATTTATACAATGCAATAACAGGACAAGGTTTAGCCTCTAAAGCAACACCACAAGATGCAGCAATTAAAAAAGCAGCAACACAATTAAAAGCAGCAAATGGTAAAGCAGTTGTTGTTACAGGAATACAAGATAAAAGCGCACAATTAATAGCAATGGCTATTAACGATGCATTACAAAGTCAGGCAGTAGATTTAGTAAATACAAAAAATATCCGTAAAGGAAACGATGCGAAAGTAGCACAGCTAATTACGGAAATGAATGCAGGAAATGTCGGAGCCGTTATCATTAACCAAGCGAATCCAGTATATACACTAGCACAATCTAAAGAATTTGTTGCAGGTTTAAAGAAAGTAAAATTAACCGTTGCTTTTGCTATGACTCCAACAGAGACCACTAAAGAAGTGCAATTTGTAAATGCAACACCTCACTATTTAGAATCTTGGGGAGATGTATCTATTACAAAAGGCACCTATAGTTTAATGCAACCAACAATTAACAAGTTGTTTGATACGCGCCAATTTCAAGAAGCATTGTTAGCATGGACTGGAAACCCAACATCGTACTATAATTATTTAAAAAATACTTGGAATACCGATATTTTAAAAGGGCAATCTTGGAATACGGCACTGCATAATGGAACTTTTAAAGTTGCTAACGAAGAAACAACGGTAACACCTAATACGGTTGATTTGAATGTGGCAGCTTCCGCATTAGCGAAAACAAAAACGAATGCATTAGAATTAGCCATATATACAAAAGTAGGTCTTGGCGATGGACAACAAGCAAACAATCCATGGTTACAAGAATTACCAGATCCAATTACCAGAACATCTTGGGATAACTACTTATTGGTATCTCGTGCAGATGCAGAAGCAAAAGGATTAAAAAACTGGACAGTAGATAATGGTGCATTAAATGGCGATTTAGTAGATGTTACTGTAGATGGCGTAACCATTAAAAACGTGCCAGTTTATATACAACCAGGACAGGCAAAAGGAACGGTTGCACTAGCATTAGGTTACGGAAGAACAGAAGGAATGCAAAAAGAAATGCAGACAGGTGTTAATGCGTATCCATTAGTAAATAAAGTAGGAGGTAATGTAACGATAACAAAAGTAGCAGGTGAACATCAATTTGCATGTGTACAGTTACAACACACCATGATGGGAAGAGATGAAATTGTTAATGAAACTTCATTAGCAGATTTTATAAATAAGAAAAAAGAAGAATATAATCCATCGCCAAAATTTTCATTAGACCACAAAGAAGTATCGGTAGCAGAAACGGATTTATGGGAAAAATTTGACGATACCATTGGACCACATTTTAATTTATCTATAGATTTAGCAACTTGTACAGGATGTGCAGCATGTGTTGTAGCATGTCATGCAGAAAATAATGTGCCAGTAGTTGGTAAAAAAGAAATTAGAGTGAGTAGAGATATGCACTGGTTGCGTATTGACCGTTACTATACTTCGGAAATGACCAAAGAAAAAGGAGAAGAAGAAGGAATTGTAGGAAGTGGTAAATATTTTGAAGCACAAACACATCCAGAAGACCAACCAGAAGTGTCTTTCCAACCAGTAATGTGTCAACATTGTAACCATGCACCATGTGAAACAGTATGTCCAGTTGCAGCAACATCACACGGTCGTCAAGGACAAAACCAAATGGCATATAACCGTTGTGTAGGAACAAGATATTGTGCAAATAACTGTCCGTATAGAGTACGTAGATTTAACTGGTTCCAATATGCACAAAATAGCGAGTTTAACTTTAATATGAATAACGATTTAGGACGTATGGTATTAAATCCAGATGTTGTTGTTCGTTCAAGAGGAGTTATGGAAAAATGTTCTATGTGTATTCAAATGACACAAGCAACAATTTTAAAAGCTAAAAAAGAAAATAGACCAGTAAATGTTGGTGAATTTGAAACTGCATGTACCAATGCTTGTAGTACAGGAGCAATGAGTTTTGGCGATGTAAATAACGAAGAAGAAAAAGTAGCAAAATTACAAGACGATAATAGAACGTTTAGATTGTTAGAGTTTGTAGGAACAAAACCAAACGTAATATATCAATTAAAAGTAAGAAATGCATAGTAACATAATGTTACCAGAGTATAAAATTAAATAACAAAAACCCGCACGAAGCAAAGGCAACGTGTTTAAAATAAAATTAATATGTCTCATTACGAATCACCTATTAGAGAAACATTAATCTTAGGAGATAAAAGTTATCAGGATGTGTCTAATGATATAGCTGCACCAATCGAAGGAAAAGCAAATAAGCTATGGTGGATGGTTTTTACCATTGCTTTAGTAGCATTTCTTTGGGGATTAGGTGCAATTATATATACTATTGGAACAGGAATTGGAGTTTGGGGATTGAATAACAAAATAAACTGGGCTTGGGATATTACAAACTTTGTTTGGTGGGTTGGTATTGGACATGCTGGAACATTAATTTCGGCAGTATTGTTATTATTCCGTCAAAAATGGAGAATGGGTATTAACCGTTCTGCAGAAGCAATGACTATATTTGCAGTAGTACAAGCAGGATTATTCCCAATTATTCACATGGGACGTGTTTGGGATGCTCCTTGGGTATTACCAATACCAAATCAATTTGGGTCGTTATGGACAAACTTTAACTCGCCATTATTATGGGATGTATTTGCAATATCTACTTATTTATCGGTATCTTTAGTATTCTGGTGGACAGGTTTATTACCAGATTTTGCCATGATTAGAGATAGAGCAACCAAACCATTTCAAAAGAAAATATACAGTTTATTAAGTTTTGGATGGAGTGGTAGAGCAAAAGATTGGCAACGTTTTGAAGAAGTATCTTTAGTACTTGCAGGTTTAGCAACACCATTAGTATTATCGGTACATACTATTGTATCGTTTGACTTTGCTACATCGGTAATACCAGGATGGCACTCTACAGTATATCCTCCATATTTCGTAGCAGGAGCGGTATTTTCTGGATTTGCAATGGTACAAACGCTACTTATTGTGATGCGTAAAGTATCCAACTTAGAAGCATATATTACAAGAGACCATATTGAGAATATGAATAAAGTAATCTTAGTAACAGGAGGTATTGTAGCAACAGCATATTTATCCGAATTTTTTGTAGGATGGTATTCAGGAAGTTCTTACGAAGACTTTACCTATTTATCTATTGGAGCTGCAACAGGGCCATATTGGTGGGCTTTTTGGGCACTAATATTATGTAATTCGGTATTCCCACAGTTATTATGGGTTAAAAAATTTAGAAGAAGTTTTATATTCTCTTTCTTTATGTCTATTATCATAAATATAGGAATGTGGTTTGAGCGTTTTGATATTATAGTAATTAACTTGAGTAGAGGACATTTACCATCTACATGGACACAATTTTCACCAACCTTTGTAGATATTAGTATTTATTTAGGAACTATAGGATTTTTCTTTGTACTATTTTTACTATATGCAAGAACATTTCCAGTAGTAGCACAAGCAGAGGTAAAATCTATATTAAAATCCTCTGGAGAACAATATAAAAGAGCCATAGCAAAAGAAGAAAATAGAGAATATAGAAAATAGAAGTCCAAAAAGACTAAAATTATAAATTATGAGTAATAAAACAATACAAGCAATATTTGATGATGATGATGTACTTGTAGCAGCTGTAAAAAAAGTTCGCGAAAGTGGCAATCATATTGAAGAAGTATTTACACCATTTCCTGTACATGGCTTAGATAAAGCAATGGGACTAAAAGATACAAGATTAGCAATAACAGCATTTATTTATGGTGTTATTGGTATTAGTTTTGCCGTTTGGATGATGAACTTTATGATGATTAAAGATTGGCCACAAGATATTGGAGGTAAACCAAGTTTTTCTTATGCAGAGAATATGCCATCGTTTATACCAATTATGTTTGAGTTAACCGTATTTTTTGCAGCACATTTAATGGTAATTACCTTTTATATGCGAAGTAAATTATGGCCATTTCAAACCGCAAGTAACCCAGATCCAAGAACAACATCACATTTATTTATGATGGAAGTAGCAGCAGGAGATAATGCCGAAGCAGTTTCTTCTTTATTAAAAGATGCAGGAGCAACAGAACTAAACGTAGTAGATAAACACTAAAATAAAACAAATGAAGAGTTTAATAAAAATAATATTCAGCCTTTTTGTTATCGTTGTATTTTTCTCATGTTCAGATAAAGCACAGAGAAATATACAATATATGCCAGACATGTACAGACCTGTACCTTATGAAGCATATTCCACCAATCCAAATTTTGCAAATGGATTAAGTTCACAGCAACCAGTTGCAGGAACCGTAGCAAGAGGATCTGCACCTTACGATTATCCAAATACAGAAGAAGGATACCAAGCAGCAAAAGCTAATTTAGTATCACCATTAGATTCTACACAAGTAGATTATAAAAAAGGAAAAAAACTTTTTAATATGTATTGTGCAATATGTCATGGAAAAAAAGGAGATGGAAATGGAGTCTTATCCCAAAGAGATAAATTTGTAGGAATACCAAATTATGCAAGTAGAGAAATTACAGAAGGTAGTATTTATCACGTAATAATGTATGGAAGAAATATGATGGGTTCACACGCATCACAATTGCAACCAGCAGAGCGTTGGCAAGTAGTTCACTACGTAGAGAAACTAAGAAACGACCTTAAAAAATAATAATCAACCGATTACACATAAAAAGATGTACACATTTTCAAGCAAATTAAAAACATTTTCAATCGCACTAATCGTTTTAGGACTTTTAGGAATGGCTTATGGATTCTTTACAGTTCCAAAAAATACAGAAGAGATAGAAACTATATTAAGTGCAAGTAGTCATAATTCACATGAAGCAGAAGCTGCACATAACGAGCACAAAGTTGCTAGTGAGCACAAAGCAGAAAGTCATGTGAGCAAAAGTGAGGAGCATCAAGAGCATTTAGAGCATGTATTAAGTCAATATCAAAACAAGCCATGGTCTGCATTTTTTATAGCAGCATTTTTCTTTTTTATGATTTCTTTATTGGCATTAGTATTTTATGCAATACAATGGGCAGCATCTGCAGGATGGTCTATTGTACTATTTAGAGTAATGGAATCGATAACGGCATTTTTATTGCCAACATCATTTTTCTTATTATTATTCCTAGTGCTATCGGCAACAAATTTTAACCATATATTTGTTTGGATGGGAGAACATGCAGCAAACGACCCAGCTTTAGTAGAAAAAGCACCTTGGTTAAATAAAACTGGATTTTTATTTAGAGCATTCTTATTCGTTACAGGATGGAATATTTTCCGTTTCTTTTTAAGAAAAAACTCAATTGCATTAGATACAGCAGGAGAAATGAAATATTATAAAAGAAATTTTAATATTGCAGTAGGATTTTTAGCATTTTTTATCGTAACAGAGTTATTTTTTGTTTTTGATATGACCATGTCATTAGATCCACACTGGTTTAGTCAATTATATCCATTTTATGTATTTGCAAGTATGATGGTTTCTGGCATAACAGTAATATTAATTGTAACAGTTTATTTAAAAAGTAAAGGATATTTACCAAATGTAAAACAAAGTCATATTCATGATTTAGGTAAATTTATGTTTGGATTTAGTATTTTTTGGGCATATTTTTTCTTTGATCAATTTATGTTACAATGGTATTCTAACCAACCAGAAGAATCTGTATATTGGGTGCCAAGATTATTAGGGTCTTATCAATTGCCATTTATAGGTATGTTAATATTAAATTTTGTATTGCCATTCTTAATATTAATCAGTAGTGATTTTAAACGTATTAGTAGTATTATTGTTGCTGCAGGTTTATTTATTATTATTGGACATTATATCGATATTTTTATTCTAATTTCACCAGCAACAGTTGGCGATAGTTGGAGTTTTGGAATACCAGAATTAGCATCGCTTCTTTTCTTCTTTGGATTGTTTATATTTGTGGTGTTTAGTGCATTAGCAAAAGCACCATTACAAGCAAAAGGAAACCCTTTAATGAAAGAAAGTGAACATTATCATTACTACAATTTGTAGAAAAAAACATACATAATATATAAAAATAGGCTGTCTTTTTAGACAGCCTATTTTTTGTAGAAAATTTTCATAAATAAAGGCTGATAAATGTCATTAAATAGAAAGTTTTTTATTAAATTTGGAGACTTTTAGAATAAAAGACAATTAACTATAATAAAATCAAAAAACTACGAACTAAATGAAAGCATTGTTTATTATTGCTATACTAGCAGCTATTGCAATAGGTTTTTGGCAAGTTGCAAGATTACTTGGGTTTACAAAGAGCAACCAAGTTGCAACCAAAAAAGAGAATAATATTAATGGCTGGTTGATGCTAGGATTACTAGCATTTGTACACGGATTATTAATCTATTTTATGGTTGTTTACGGCGATGTATTACTGCCAAAATTATCTGCATCTACCGAAGGCGAAAGTATTGATACATTATTTAAAATTACTTTTGGTCTAATATTATTTGTGCAATTTTTTACACAAATATTAATATTTTATTTTTCTTTTAAATATAGAGGTAATATTGATAGACAAGCCATTTTTTATGCAGATAGTCATAAATTAGAAATGATTTGGACAAGTGTACCTGCTGTTGTTTTAACAGGATTAGTACTTTATGGTATTTGGACATGGAACAAAGTAATGGATGTATCTAAAGATAAAGAGCCTTTATATATCGAAATTTATGCAAAACAATTCCAATGGGAAGCGCGTTATGCAGGTCCAGACAATACTTTAGGAGAAGCAAATGTTAGGAATATCAAAGGAATTAATACCATGGGAGTAGATATGCAAGATAAAAATGCCGCAGATGATATTACTGTTTTAAAAGAATTTCATTTACCAAAAGGTAGAAAAGTAGTATTTCAATTTCGTTCACAAGATGTGATACACTCTGCTTATATGCCGCATTTTAGAGCACAAATGAACTGTGTGCCAGGAATGAAAACACATTTTGGTTTTACACCATCGGTAACAACAGAAGAAATGCGTAAAAATGAAGATATTATTGCTAAAGTTGAAGGAATCAATAAAATAAGAGAAGCAAAAAGTAAAGAATTAGTAGCAGCTGGTGAAGATGCTTTAGAGCCTTATGAATTTGATTATTTATTATTATGTAATAAAATTTGTGGTTCCTCGCACTATAATATGCAAATGAAAATTGTTGTAGAGGAAGAAGCAGATTTTAACAAATGGTTGAAATCTCAAAAAACTTTAGCGCAAAAGATTAACTAAACAAAAATTAAACTACTACAAAACTTAAAAATATGTCACATCATAAAGAAACTTTTGTAACCAAATACATATTTAGTCAAGATCATAAAATGATTTCTAAACAATACTTAATAACAGGTATTATTATGGGAGTTATTGGAGGATTCATGTCTATGTTATTCCGTTTACAGTTAGCATATCCAGAGCAACACTTTACCATTATTGAAGCCTTTTTAGGAAAACGAGGTATGGGAGGACAAATGACTCCAGATATGTATATGGGATTAGTTACCATTCATGGTACCATAATGGTATTTTTTGTACTTACAGCTGGGTTGAGTGGTACATTTAGTAACTTGTTAATACCATATCAAATTGGAGCTAGAGATATGGCATCAGGATTTTTAAATATGATTTCCTATTGGCTATTCTTTTTATCGAGTGTAATTATGGTGTCTTCAATATTTGTACATACAGGAATGGCAAGTGCAGGATGGACAATTTATCCACCTTTAAGCGCCTTGCCACAAGCAATGTCTGGTTCTGGATTAGGAATGGATTTATGGCTGATTTCTATGGCAATATTTATAGCGGCATCCCTATTGGGTTCTTTAAATTATATTGTAACGATACTTAATTTAAGAACAAAAGGAATGAAAATGACAAGACTTCCTTTAACAATTTGGGCATTTTTAATTACGGCAATTATTGGATTGATTTCCTTTCCAGTATTATTATCGGCAGCTTTATTATTAATTTTTGACCGTAGTTTTGGAACATCATTCTACTTATCGGATATATTTATTCAAGGAGAAGTATTACATTATCAAGGAGGTTCTCCAATATTATTTGAACACTTATTTTGGTTCTTAGGTCATCCAGAAGTATATATTATCTTATTACCAGCATTAGGAATTACATCCGAAGTAATATCTACCAATGCACGGAAACCAATTTTTGGTTATAGAGCAATGATTGGTTCCATGTTAGCCATCGCATTTTTATCTACAATTGTTTGGGGACACCACATGTTTGTTACAGGAATGAACCCATTTTTAGGTTCGGTATTTACCTTTACAACCTTATTAATTGCAATTCCATCTGCTGTAAAAGCATTCAACTATATAACCACACTCTGGAAAGGAAATTTACAGTTTAATACAGGAATGTTATTTTCCATTGGAATGGTATCTGTATTTATATCTGGAGGTTTAACAGGTTTAATATTAGGAGATTCTGCATTAGATATTAATGTACATGATACTTTATTTGTAGTAGCGCACTTTCACTTAGTAATGGGAATATCTGCATTATTAGGAATGTTTGCAGGAGTATATCATTGGTTTCCTAAAATGTTTGGTAGAATGATGAATAAAAAATTAGGGTATCTCCATTTCTGGATTACTATTGTTGCTGCCTATGGTGTATTTTTTCCAATGCACTTTACAGGTTTAGCAGGTTTGCCAAGAAGATATTTTAGTAATACCGCATTTCCTTTATTTGACGATTTATTGCCAATAAATAGAGTAATAACCATGTTTGCATTAATTGGAGGAACAGCACAATTAATATTTTTAGGAAACTTCTTTATAAGTATTTTTAAAGGGAAAAAAGCTGTCCAAAATCCATGGAGAGCGAATACTTTAGAGTGGACTACACCAGTTGAACATTTTCATGGAAATTGGGATGGAGATATTCCAGAAGTACATCGTTGGGCTTATGATTATAGTAAAGTAGATGGCAATGGAAATCCTTACGAAGAAGATTTTACACCACAAAATCTACCTATTAGAGAAGGAGAAGAAGAATTTTAAAAAGTTTTCTATATAAACCGATAAACAAAACTCTCCTATAATTTAATTGTAGGAGAGTTTTGTTTTTTCGATAGAATGGTAATAATCCAATAACAAAGCAAAACATGCTATATATTTTTGTTAGAGTTCGGGCTTTACTTTGCAGTCCCATTCCCTTTTTATGTGTTATAAATTATTTCCATAAACATAGCCATGCAAAGAATTTATGCCTCAAAAAAGAAGAATATATTCTAATTTATTTATAACGTATTTTGCTTCACAATTGGTTTGAGTTTGGATTTGCTTTGCAATTCTATTCCTTTTTTCTTTGTTATAAACATTCTTAATAGTTTTAATGATATTATTTGTTGCCAATACCATTTATTGAAAATATTATCATAAAAAAAGAGGTGCAATTTAGCACCTCTTTTAGATAATATAACAACTATGTTATTTGATAACTATTTTCTTAATTACAGTATCTATATCTGTATTAATTTTAAGCATATACAAACCTTTTGGTAAGTTCAATGCCTTTGTATTAAATCCAAATGTAGTATTATTAACTTGGAATTTTTTAACAACATTACCACTATCGTTTAACAAAGTAACTGTATTAATAGTATTTTTAGTAATACTAGTAACTGTAACTTTATCAGCTGTTGGGTTTGGATAAACATCTATAGAAAGTGCACCTAATTCTTTTGTTTTTTCAGTATCGTTTACTTGCACAGAAACAGTTTTCAATTCGATATCTTTTTTAACATAAAAAGAAGTTACAACATTTCTAGAAAGTAACACTTCTCCTTTTTCAGAAGTAGCCTCAATTCTTAATGAGTAGGTACTTCCAGGTGTTAAATTCTCAAAAGCAATTGCATAAATACCTTCTTTTTCTGTTGGAGTAAGTTTATAATTTTTTACAACTACTTTTTCCATACTTACAGGAGTATTTTGATCTAAAGCTACTTTAGATAAAGTTGCAGTTACGTTAACATTATTAAAGTCAATTGCATTATCTTTATTTGCAATACCTACTTCGATAGTTTCTCCATTATAACCTCTTTCTGCATCAAAGTTTAAATTAACGGCAAAAGCAGTACTGCTCTCTTTATTATTTGCTACTAGCAAGAAGTCTTTTTCATCTAGTACAACATCATAAACGCCTTTTTCTAAATTATCTGCATTTGCTACTGTTATTGCAGCCTTAGAAAAAGGATCTTCATTAGAGCCAATAATACTTACTTTATGTAATTTTCCTGTAGCTTTATTTCTTAAATTTAATTCTTTAATACTATTCTCACTATAAATAATAAATTCGATGGTATTATTACTTTCTTCAACAATAAATTTAGTTTTACCATTTTTACTATAATATAAGTTTCCGCTACTTGCTAATATAGTTGATTTTCTTGCTACTACTTCGTCTTTAGAAACTCTTTCATCTACATTAGTTGCGTTGGCTCTTGCTGCGCCACCTCTATATAATCCATAATGTAAATATGGTGCTGCTTCTCTAGAAAAGTGATTTTGTCCAATCTCCCATAATGAAGTGTGATTTGCATCTTTCATTGTTCGGTAATTAGAGTCTCCAGCTCCAGGTGTAAAACGTGGATTAGGGTTTGTATTTACAACTCTTTTTGCTCTATATTCTGAGATAAATCCATCACTACTTGAATGCCAGTTTCTCCAACCAGAATTAAACCAATCCCACTCCCAATATGCATCTATGTACGCACCAATAGAATGTTGAAAAGGTCTTCCTACGTAGCAAAATACCCATTCTACTACATTACTTCCTTCCGAAGTTTTGTAACATTCATCGTTAGATTGGTGTGCCCACCATCTAGTAGTATTGTCTTCTTTTAAATTAATTCTACTATAAGCTCTTCCATTCGGATTATAATAGTTTTTGTAAGTTCCGTTTGAATTAATTCGCCATCCTCTTGCCCAATTATGGAAAGAATTTACATTCCCACTTGTTAGTGACCATCCATTTGTGTACCACATTGTAGCCCAAATTACACCAGAAAACCAAGATAATGTAGAGCCTACATCTGCAACTCTTGCTCCTCTAACTGGAGAACTAAATGTATAAACACCATCCACTTTTTCGTATTTAAAACTTGGTAAATTTCTGCTTGTATAGGCATTTTGACCATACAATGCTCTTTCTGTATCCATTCCACCTTTACTATGTGCAACAATACTTACTGTTTCTACGTTATAATGCCAACGAACACGGTCTATCATTTTAGATAATAATTTTCCATTTTCAACCGTAGAACCTAATGGTTTTAATTGTACAAAAGCCGCTTTTAAATGGTAATTTCTAACTTGATCCATATTTGCTTTGTATGCTCCTGAAAGCTTCCCTGTTATTCCATGAACAAATATGACTGGTGTTTTAGAACTGTAAGTAGAAAAACCTGTTGGATAAACAATTTTTCCCGGACTATCGTACCAAGTTGAAATGTTAGAGCCACTAGCAGCGTTGTAGTTGTACTCTCTAATTGTTTGTGCAGACATTGTAAATGCAAACACTGATAATACTAAAATAAGTAATTTTCTTTTTATCATAATTTATAAGATTTGATTAGTTCACAAAACTAATCAAAAAAATAATAGCAAAACATACCTACAATTAGGTATATTTTGATGATAAATAGCGGTTTGAATTATTTACAATATAAAATACTAAAATACGTTATTAATGTTAGACCTAGTTATTTTAAATTTCTAACATAGTTAACCAAATCCCAACGTTGTTCTTCAGTAAGAATTGGTCCCCATTTTATCATATCATTTCTACCATTGGTAATTTTCCAAAATAATTCTCCATCTGTTTGATTTTGTACTAAATTAGTTAATAAACTTTCCGGTTTAGGTACCAATGCTTTTCCACCAGGTCCATCTCCAAGTCCTTTTTTTCCATGGCATATTGCACATCTAGAACGATATAATTTTTTTCCTCTCATTGCAGATGCTACTTTATCTACAACTGGATTTTTAATTTTTTTGGCAGCTTCAGGAGCTTTCCAAATATCTTCTTGAAAGCCAATAAATCCAAATAGAAATAAGGCTGTTATTAGTACTAGTATATTTTTAAATTTTTCCATTTTCTTAGTTGTTATTTAACTGCAATATAGATAATTATTTATTAAATTTCTAAATTGCAATTGTTAAATTTCAATTATTATGCCAAATTAAAAATAACAAAGTCCTTTAAAATAAAAGTTTTAAAGGACTTTGCGTAAATAAACCTCTTATTGAGGATTAAATATTTTACAAATCAAATTTGATACCTTGTGCTAAAGGTAATTCGGTTGTGTAATTAATTGTATTTGTTTGTCTTCGCATATAAGCTTTCCAAGCATCTGAACCTGATTCTCTTCCTCCACCAGTTTCTTTTTCTCCACCAAATGCACCACCAATTTCGGCTCCAGAAGTTCCAATATTTACATTGGCAATTCCACAATCTGAACCTGCTTGTGACAAGAATTTTTCTGACTCGCGCATGTTGTTTGTCATTATGGCAGATGATAATCCTTGTACCACACCATTTTGTAATGCGATAGCATTTTCTACAGAACCTTTATATTTAATTAAGTATAACAATGGTGCAAAAGTTTCGTTTTGTACAATTTCGTAATGATTTTCTACTTCAGCAATACTTGGCGATACATAACAACCACTCTCGTAACCTTCTCCTGTTAATTTTCCACCTTCTACTAGCATTGTTCCTCCTTGTGCTTTTACTTTTTCTATAGCACTTAAATAAATATCTACTGCTTGTTTATCAATTAATGGTCCAATGTGATTGCTTTCATCTAAGGAACTTCCAATTTTTAATTGTTGGTATGCTGCTGCTAATTTATCACGTACTTCATCGTAAACATCTTCGTGTATAATTAAACGTCTGGTAGATGTACAACGTTGTCCACAAGTACCAACTGCACCGAATAATGCACCAACAATACTAATGTCTAAATCGGCACTTTGCGTGATAATGATTGCATTGTTTCCACCTAATTCTAATAAACTTCTTCCTAAACGACTAGCCACTGTTTGTGCAACTATTTTTCCCATTCTAATGGAACCTGTAGCAGAAATTAATGGTACATTTTTATTTGAAGTAAGCATTTCACCTACTTTATAATTACCATTTACAATATTAGAAATTCCTTCTGGTAAATTGTTTTCTTTTAACACTTCTGCTATAATATTCTGACAAGCAATACTACATAATGGTACTTTTTCGGATGGTTTCCAAATACAAACATCTCCAGCAATCCACGCTAAAGCAGTATTCCAAGCCCAAACGGCTACAGGAAAGTTAAATGCAGAGATAATTCCTACAATTCCTAATGGATGGTATTGATCGTACATTCTGTGCCCTGGTCTTTCTGAATGCATGGTAAATCCATACAACTGACGAGAAAGTCCTACGGCAAAATCACAGATATCTATCATTTCTTGTACCTCTCCTAAACCTTCTTGTAAAGATTTTCCCATTTCGTAAGCTACCAACTCTCCTAATGGTTGTTTTAATTCTCTTAATTTATCGCCAAACTGACGTACCATTTCTCCTCTTTTTGGTGATGGTATTAAACGAAATTCATTAAAAGCTTCTTTTGCAGTTTCAATCACTTTATCAAAATCTGCTTGCGTAGCTGTAGAAACTTTCGCAATAAACTCACCATCTACTGGCGAATGAGATTCGATTATTTCTCCACTTCCAAAACCATTGGAACCTGTAGAAACACCATTATTTAATTCTTTTACGCCTAGTTTGTCTAGTACACTTTTTATATCAAATTTTGTAGCTGTTGCCATTTTTTCTATTATTTTATTTATTGTTCACAAAATTACAAATTAATCCATTAACTAATAATGATTGCGTAAAAAATCCTAATTTTGCAGCGAACTTTTTATAAAAATGAACAAATTTTCTTTTTTTAGTATCAAAAACTCTAAAGATTTCCTACAATCTAGCTTAGCTGTTTTCCGATTTCAGGCTAAAAATAACAGCGTTTATCGCGAATTTATTAATTATTTACATATCGACATAGATGCTGTAAACAGCATCAATGATATTCCGTTTTTACCAATTTCTTTTTTTAAAACACATAAAATTTTATCGGATTCGAAAGATATACAACAAACCTTTTTTAGTAGTGGCACAACTGGTACTAATTTGAGTAAACATTTGGTTACGGATTTAAGTATTTATAAAAAAAGTTTTCGAAAAGGTTTTCAGCATTTTTATGGAAATATAGAAGATTATACCATACTTGCACTACTACCAAATTATTTAGAACGTAAAGGATCTTCTTTAGTTTATATGGTTTCGGATTTAATTAAAAAATCCAACAAAAAAGAAAGTGGCTTTTATCTAAATGATTTAGATGCTTTGGCAGAAAAATTAATTCGTTTAGACAAAAAAGGCGAAAAAATACTACTTATTGGAGTTTCATTTGCGTTATTGGACTTGATTGAAACATACCAATTCCAACTAAAAAACACCATCATTATGGAAACTGGTGGTATGAAAGGCAAACGTAAAGAAATTATTAGAACCGAATTACATCAATTATTAAGTGCTGGTTTTGGCGTTTCAAAAATCCATTCGGAATATGGAATGACTGAATTATTAAGTCAAGCATACTCCACTGGTAATGGTATTTTTAAAACACCACCATGGATGCAAATAATTATTCGAGATACCGAAGATGCCTTAACTATTCTTCCACATCATAAAACAGGTGGAATTAATGTTATTGATTTGGCAAATAGCAATTCTTGCTCCTTTATTGCAACACAAGATTTAGGCAAAACTTTTGAAAATAACACTTTTGAAATTCTCGGTCGTTTTGATAATAGTGATATTAGAGGTTGTAATTTGATGGTGGTTTGAAAGTGTAAATTAAAAATATTACAATCTATTTTTGATTAAACAAATCATTTTTATGGTAAAAACAGAAATAAATTGTTATATTTAATTCAAAC
>WFMU01000102.1 GCA_015488935.1 Flavobacteriaceae bacterium
CGTGCAAATGTAAAAAAAAATAGTTAAATAGCAGGTAGTATCTTTATATAAATTATCATTGATGCTAATATTAAAAAAGAGAGCTAGGTATTAATATTTGATTTTCAGTATTTTAAATAATTTTGATATGTTTAAGAAACAATACGCATTAATTCTGCAGTTATAATAGCACCAAGTGTACCAACGGCATAGCCAACCACAGCCAATAAAACACCAACCGTAGCTAATGAAGGATGAAATGCAGATGCAACAATTGGAGCAGAAGCCGCACCACCAACATTTGCCTGGCTACCAACAGCTAAAAAGAAATACGGTGCTCTAATTAATTTTGCAACACCAATTAAAAGTAATGCGTGAATACTCATCCAAACCATACCAATAGCAACCAAACCAAAATTGTTAAAAATTAGGGATAAATCCATTTTCATACCAATAGTTGCTACAAGAATATAGATGAATACACTACCAAATTTACTTGCACCAGCACCTTCGTAATTTCTTGCTTTAGTAAAGGATAAAAGAATTGCAATGATTGTAGCAATACTAATCATCCAAAAGAAAGAAGAACCTAAAAAAGTTAACGAATTTTTTAAAGTTTGACTTTCCATACCATTTATAAAATGCTTAAAATAAGTACTTAAATAACCAGCGCCAAAATGAGAAAAACTAACTGTTCCAAATGCAATAGCTGCAATAATTATCATGTCGCTTACAGATGGATTTCTCTCTACTTCTTCACTAAATTTAGAAACTTTTTCTTTAAGTGCTTCAATTGCAGAAGTATCTGCTTTTAACCATTTGTCAATTATTTTTGTTTTTCCAATTCCAATAAGTAATAGAGCCATCCAAATATTGGCAACAACTATATCTACAAATACCATTCCGCCATATAATTTTTGATTAAAACCATAAACTTCTAACATAGCTGTTTGGTTTGCACCTCCGCCAATCCATGAACCAGCCAAGGTAGCCAAACCACGCCATACCGCATCTGGACCAGCACCACCAACTACTTCTGGCGAAAAATAAGAAATAATTATTATGGCAATCGGACCACCAATAATAATTCCAATAGTTCCTGTAAAAAACATAATTAAAGCTTTTGGACCAAGACTAAAAACAGCCTTTAAATCTAAACTTAAAGTCATTAAAACTAAAGCAGCAGGAAGTAAATAGCGACTTGCAACATAATACAAATTAGAATGATGTTCTACAATTTCACCAGTAGAATTTATCGTTGTCCATTCTGGCGCAATAATTCCTAAAGTGGTCAAAATAGCAGGAAGCATATATGCCATAAAAAGGGCAGGTATAATTTTATAGAAACTAGCCCAAAAACCTGTTTTTTTTGAAGAAGTAAAAAAAATTAATCCTAAACTAAGCATTAAGACACCAAATATGATGGTGTCATTTGTAAATATTGGTTTTTCAAAATCTAATAACCAATGAAACAATCTATATATATATATCATTCTTTTATTTTTAGTAATAAAGAATTGCTAATATATCATTTTTAAACTTCTTTTAGAAAAAAAATTATATGTTAATGCTTACCTTTGCATGATAAACAGATATATAAAATGAAAAATAGAATTCTATTATTTGCACTATGCATTAGTATTAATTTAAGTGCACAACAAGGCGGAATGTGGATACCATCGCAATTAGAAGGTAGAAACGAAAAGGAAATGAAAGCATTAGGTAGTAACTTATCTGCAAAAGATATTTATGCAGTTGGTAAATCTAGTATAAAAGATGCTATTGTGCATTTTAATGGAGGTTGTACAGCCGAGGTAATATCTAAAAAAGGACTTTTATTAACCAATCATCATTGTGGTTTTGGTGCAATACAGTCACATTCTACAACAGAAAACGATTATTTAAAAGATGGATTTTGGGCATATAAAGCAAAAGATGAATTAAAAAATTCTGGAATGGTAGTTACATTTATCAAACGAATTGATGATGTTACCGTACAAGTTTTTAATGGTATTACAGATGCATTGTCCGAAAAGGAAAAACAAGATAAGATTAGTCAAAATATTAAAAAAATTCAAAAGAATGCAATTAAGGAAACTTGGCAAGAAGCAAAGGTAAAGTCCTTTTATAAAAAAAATCAGTATTTTTTATTCATTACAGAAACGTTTAAAGATATTCGTTTGGTTGGTGCACCACCATCTTCTATTGGAAAATTTGGTGCCGATACAGATAATTGGATGTGGCCAAGACATTCTGGCGATTTTTCGTTATTCCGCATTTATGCAGGAAAAGATAATAAACCTGCAGTATATTCCGAAAAGAATAAACCATACAAGCCAAAGCATTATTTACCAGTTTCATTAGATGGTGTATCTGAAGGAGATTTTACCTTAGTTTATGGTTTTCCTGGACGTACCAATGAATATTTACCAGCAGTTGCATTAAGTCAAATTGTAAATACGTTAAATCCTGCTAAAATTAAAATTAGAGACGAAGCATTAAAAGTGGTAGATACTTATATGCGTAATGATGCCACTATAAAAATGCAATATGCTTCTAAATTTGCTTCTATTGCTAATTATTGGAAGAAATGGATAGGAGAGAGTCAAGGTATTCAAAAATCTAAAGCAATTGAGAAAAAAGAGAGATTAGAAAAAGCATTTGCTGCAAAAGTAAAAGGAACTGCAAACGAAACTATATTACCAATGTTTGATAAACTTTATAGCGAAATAAAAGAAGTTGCATTAGCAAGAGATATTTGGATTGAAACGGTTTATAGAAATACCGAAGTACTACATCAGAGTTTTGGATTGTATCAATTAGAACTTTCTGCTGAAAAAGGAGAAGCTAATTTTGAAAAGGAAAAAGAAAAACTGCTACATGCTTATAAAGGTTTTTATAAAAATTATAATGCAAATGTAGATAAAGATGTATTTAAAAAACTGGTAACATTATATTTTAAAACCAATCCTAAAAAATATACACCAAATGATTTAGAAAATACGAATGTAGCCATGCTTGCAGATACTATTTTTAAAACTTCTAGTTTGGTAAGTTTAGATAAAGTTACAGCATTATTACAAGGAGATTCTAAAACGGTTATTACCAGAATGAATAAAGATATAGGTTATTCTTTTGGAAAGACATTAGCCAAAAGTTTTTATTTTGTGATAAATCCTGCATATCACGCCATTCAAAACAAAATAGCTGTAGTACAAAAAAAATATATGAAAGCACTAATGCAAGAATTTCCAGAAGATAGATTTTTTCCAGATGCAAATAGTACCTTACGTATTACTTATGGACAGGTTAAGGGTTATGCTCCAAAAGATGGTGTGTATTACAAACCAGTTTCGTACTTAAAGGGAATAATTGAAAAATACAAACCAAACGATTATGAGTTTGATGTTTCGCAAAAATTATTAGATTTATATAAAACAAAAGATTATTGCAATTATGGTGTAAATGGTAAATTGCCTGTAAATTTTTTAGGTACAAATCATACTACTGGAGGAAATAGTGGAAGTCCAGTAATTGATGCAAATGGTAATCTTATTGGATTAAATTTTGATAGAGTATGGGAAGGTACTATGAGCGATTACAATTACGATCCAGAAATTTGTAGAAATATTATGGTAGATGTGCGTTACATAATGTTTATAATTGATAAATATGCTGGAGCAAAGCGTATTATTAAAGAAATTGATTTTGTGCATCCAAAAGAAAAATAAAATTTTTAAATAGCCGTATTTCAATGTTTATAGATATGTTGAACTAAGATTATTTAAAAAGCCAATTTGATAATTTCAAATTGGCTTTTTTTAAGGATATTTATGCGTTGTTTTTTATCTGTAAGGCAACACTAAGAAGGTTTTTAATTAGTTTTATAGGTATATCTTTAGTTGGATTTATAGGAAGTATTTTCATTCTATTTCTATTGCCTACGATTAGTTTTGGATGTTCTATTAGATTACCATCAACAAAACCAATATATGGTTCTTTCGTTTTTTTATCTATCCATAAATAGCACAACATTTTGTTACGAATACAAAAGCAAGGCATTCTGTATTTCCAGCATGGTGTTATGTTTTTATCCTGATTAAGGATTATATCATGTAAAGTAAGTAGGCAACTTTTGTTTGGTTCGGTTTTGCTTAGATAAAAGTGTTCTTGTTCGTTATCCATTTTTTAATAATTGAGAAATAAAGATATAAAAAAAGGAGAAACCGAAGTTTCTCCTTTATATATTAAGAGTTTTTAGATTATTTGCTATTAACAACTCTAAAAGTAGTTCTTCTGTTTGCTCTGTGTTCTGCTTCAGTACAAGTAACACCATCAGCACATCTGTTGGTTAATCTTGTTTCTCCATAACCTTTACCAGTTAATTTAGAAGGGTTAACATGTTTAACATTAATTAAGTAGTTTACAACTGCTTGTGCTCTTCTTTCAGATAATCTTTGGTTACTAGCTTTAGAACCTCTTGAATCTGTATGAGAAGCGATTGCAATAGAAACACCTTGATTTAATATAGGCATTAATCTACTATCGATAATATGTTTTGCTGCATTTGTTAATGTAGCACTACCAACATTCCAAGTAATAGGAAGTGCAGTGTTTTTAGTAATAGCACAGTCCACTTCTTTCCAAGCAGCCAATCCACCTTTAGTAACTAAAATTTCTTTAGTAACATCTTGGTGTTGTGCAGGTACAGTTGTTTCATCTGTCCAAGCCTCTTTAGCAACAACTGTTTTCTTAACAGTTCTAAATTTAGCAGGTACTGCAATTGATCTAGTAGAAGCTGGTTTAACCATAACTGTAGTTTTAACAGTTTTAGTTACTGCAGGAATAGTTACTTCTCTAGTTGTAGCTGGAGTGATAACTGTTTTTCTGATTTTTTTAGAGACAGCAGGAATAGGAATAGATCTCGTTGTAGGAGGTGTTACCATTACTGTTTTCTTCATCATTTTAGTGACTGCAGGAATAGGAATAGATCTAGTAGTTGCAGGTTTAACCATTACTGTTTTAGTAACTTCTTTAGTTACCGCAGGAATAGTTACTTCTCTAGTTGTAGCTGGAGTAATAACTGTTTTTCTGATTTTTTTAGTAACTGCAGGAATTGTAATTTCTCTTGTAGTTGCAGGTTTAACCATTACTGTAGTTTTTACTTTTTTAGTAACTGCAGGAATAGGAATAGATCTTGTAGTTGCAGGTTTAACCATTACAGTTTTAGTAATTGTTTTGGTTACTGCAGGAATAGTTACTTCTCTAGTTGTAGCAGGAGAAATAATTGTTTTCTTTACGGTTTTAGTAACTGCAGGAATTGTAATTTCTCTTGTAGTTGCAGGTTTAACCATTACTGTAGTTTTTACTTTTTTAGTAACTGCAGGAATAGGAATAGTTCTTGTAGTTGCAGGTTTAACCATTACTGTTTTAGTAATTTGTTTTGTTACCGCAGGAATAGTAATTTCTCTTGTAGTTGCAGGTTTAACTAATACTCTTTTTGTATAAGTACCTGTTTCGGTGCAATCTCCATTTCCATTTCCACCATTACAAGGTACAGAAACAACGGTAGCATCTTTAGCTAATTCACGAGTTGAAACGGTTACTGATTGCTCAGGAACATTTCTATAACACCATACTCTACAAGCATTAGGGTCTGTATCTTCACAGTCAGGAGCTTTATCACCCATTACCCATTTTGCAGAAGCAACTTTAGTAACAATGGTTTGTGAAGAATTTGTAAATTCTGCAGGAACAACTCTTAAAGAAGGTGCTTTAACGGCTTTAACATAAGTTAAAGTTTCTGTTGACCATTGTGCAGGAACAACTTCTAAACGAGTTGAAGCTTCTTTAACAACCATAGTTTCCTTTCTTGTTTCGTATTGTGCAGGAACAATTTCTATTCTAGAAGATGCAGGTTGTACAACAACTTCTACGTCTCTTGTTTCGTATTGTGCAGGAACAACTTCTAAACGAGTTGAAGCCTCTTTTACAACAACAGTTTCTGTTACAGTTTGTGTTTTTGAAGGAACTTTTTCTAAACGAGTTGAAGCTTCTTGTACTACGATAGTTTCTTTTCTTGTTTCGTATTGTGCAGGAACAACTTCTATTCTAGAAGATGCAGGTTGAACTACAACATCTACGTATCTAGTTTCATATTGTGCAGGAATAACTTCTAAACGAGTAGAAGCTTCTTGAACAACCATAGTTTCAGTAACAACTTCAGATTTTCCAGGTACTAATTCTAAACGAGTAGATGCTGGTTGTACAACGATAGTCTCTTTTCTAGTTTCGTACTGTGCAGGAACAATTTCTATTCTTGAAGATGCAGGTTGTACAACAACTTCAATATTTCTTTGTTCGTATTTTGCAGGAACAACTTCTAAACGAGAAGAAGGTTCTTGAACAACCATTGTTTCAGTTACTGTATCTGATTTACCAGGTACTAATTCTAAACGAGAAGATGCAGGTTGTACTACTACATCTACGTTTTTGTTTTCATATTGTGCAGGGATTACTTCTAATCTAGAACTCGCTACTTGAGTTTCTAAAGTTACGTCTTCTGTGGTGTACTGTGGTCCATGTGCCTTAAGTACTTTATATGCAGCTGCTGTTTGAACAGTTACAGTTTCATTTTTCCAAACATCAGGAGTTGTACAGCGTACGTAACACTTTCCTGGTTGGGCATTAGTCGGGAGGTCTTGAGCAAACGCTGTTGCTCCAAATATTAATGTTAGACCAAATAGTAAAATTCTTTTCATTTGTTAATTTATATTAAGATAATTAATTTATTAATATGCAAATATACAACAAATAATAGTCATTATTTAAAATACATAATTATTTATTAACAATTTCTGTCTCTTATACACATC
>WFMU01000103.1 GCA_015488935.1 Flavobacteriaceae bacterium
ATAATTCTATTTTCCTTTTTTAGGGATTAAAAATGGTTTTAAAAACAATGATTATTGGAAGTTTATGTTGGGTTATGATTATGAATGTTAAATTAATAAAAAACGGTCAACATTAATTAGGAAAGTTTAAGAATCTGGTTTTGTAAGTAAAGTGGTTTTGGTAAAACAGCTTTACGTTTTAATAATCATTACTACCTGACTAAAAATAGGTAACTGCTCTACTTCTAGACATAAATACAAAATGCAAAAAAACGAGATATATTAAATATGAATTAATAAAAAACAGTCAACATTAATTAGGAAAGTTTAAGAATACTGTTTTGTAAGTAAAGCGGTTTTGGTAAAACCGCTTTACTTATTAATAAAAGTTGTACTTATTTTTATCTAACCATAAGTAATTAATAGTTTGAAATATTAAATTGTGTTCTACGATTCATTTGATGCTCTGCCTCTGAACATTTAACACCATCCGAGCATCTATTTCGCAATCTTGATTCTCCGTAACCAATTGCTTTTATTCTTTCCACAGGAATTCCTCCAACTTTTGTAATATAATCTACCGTTGCTTGTGCTCTACGTTGCGATAAAGATTGATTGTATTTTGCAGAAGCTCTACTATCTGTATGTGAAGATGCAATCACTTTAATATTTTTACATCTTTCCATAATACGAACTACTTTATCTAATTCGCTAGCTGCATCTGGTCTAATATACGATTTATCTAAATCAAAATAAATATTATTTACATTATCTAATGCGCCTTGACAGGAATTGTATTCTGCTTCAGAAACCACCGCTTTGGTTATAGCAGCTACAGATGGTACTTCTTTAACTGCCTCTTTTTCTAGTTTTAAAACTAAATCTAAATTCGTTTTTGGTGTAATTTCTTTTGTAGCTACAGAATACCCATTTTTACTGGCTTCTACCTTATAATTCTCATTACAATTTATTTCAAATACAAATTCTGCATTCTCTCCAACAGTTCTAGTATCAATTTCGTTGCCTTTTCCATCGTATAATACTACAAATGCTTTGGGTAATCGTCTATTTGTTTTCTTATTTTTTACTACACCATTAATTTTACTATTACAAGGCATTTTTAAAGGTTTTTTCTTTTCAAAATAATAAATATCATCACTTCCTTTTCCTCCTAATCTATTGGATGAAAAATAGCCATTTTTGTTATTATCTTTTATTAAAAATGCAAAATCATCTAAAAAGCTATTTATTGGCATTCCCAAATTTTTTGGTTTTTCATCGGTGTTTGAATTTAAACTTTTTCCAAAAATGTCTAATCCACCTAAAGTATCCCAACCATCCGAAGCAAAATACAACACATTGTCTTTACTAATAAAAGGAAACATTTCTCTTTTTGATGTATTAATATTTCCTCCTAAATTTTCTGGTTGTCCATAAGAATTATCTCCTAAAATTTTCACTTTAAAAATATCGGTCATTCCTTTAGAACCAGGCATATCCGAAACAAAGTACAAATAACTCTCATCTAAACTTAAGGTTGGATGTCCTATACTATAACTAGGGTGATTATATGGAAAAGATTGAATATTTGTCCACGTACCATCATCTAACACATCGGCTTTAAACAACGCGAGATGTGTCATTCCTGATGCATCTTTATAACGTACTTTTTTATAGTAATTATCTCTTGTAAAATAAACTGTTTTTAAATCTTTTGTAAAAACAGCATCTGCCTCGTGAAATTTTGTTTTTACATCTCCTCGCAATTGTTTTCCATTAATAATTTCTCCATCTTCGGATATATCTCCAATAAACAAATCTAAAAAAGGTTCTTTATTTGGATGCCAAACATCTCTAATCATTTTACGCTTTTTATCTGGAGATGCATAAATCATTTGATTTTCTCCATAAAATGTTGTTCCAAAATTGGACAACTCATCATTACAAGCTTCCAAAAGTTTAATGGTATAGTTTTCTTCTGTTTTTTGTGCAAAACTAAAGCTTACACTCCATAGTAATACGGCTAATAAAATTATATTTTTTTTCATTGTATCTGCTTTTTAGTTTTATTAAAAGAATCTTGGTGATTTTAAGTTTTTACGTGATAAGTTAACATCGTATTGTAAAAATATTTCGTGAGAACCACTATTAAATTC
>WFMU01000104.1 GCA_015488935.1 Flavobacteriaceae bacterium
AGCTATTTAGTTTTAATTAAGTATTATTAAACTGTTATTTGCATATAATTTAAAACAAAATATTATGTGCGGGATTTTAGCAATTATCGGAAAAGGAGTAACAATAGAAAAAGCAAAAAAGCTATCAAGTAGAATGAGTCATAGAGGACCAAATGAACACGATATACATATAACCGAAAAAGGACATATACTATCGCATGAGCGCCTATCCATCATAGACTTACATACAGGAAAACAACCAATACAAGGATGCAAAACTGCTTACATGGTGCATAATGGCGAAATATATAATCATAAAGAACTTAAAAAAACCATTTTAAAAGACCATACCTTTAGAACAAAATCAGATAGCGAAGTAATTGTACATTTATACGAAAAATACGGCTATAAATTCTTAGACAAACTAGACGGTGTATTTGCATTTGTAGTAGTAGATGGCGATGACTTTATTGCAGGAAGAGACCCAATAGGAGTAAAACCATTATATTATGGAAAAGATGCAGAAGGAAGACTCTATTTTGCATCCGAAATGAAAGTAATAGCAGACCAATGCGAAACATTTGAAGCATTTCCACCAGGACACTATTATTCTGCAAAAACAGGATTAGTACGCTACTTTAAACCAGATTGGTTTAATGAAAAAGTAGCAACAAAAGAATTAGATCTTAAAAAAATAAGAGAAACACTAATCAAAGCAACAAAAAAACGATTAATGACAGATGTACCATTAGGTGTATTATTATCAGGAGGATTAGATTCTTCTTTAACATCATCTATAGCAACAAGATTATTAAAAGAACAAGGTAAAAAATTACACTCCTTTTCCATAGGATTAGACAAAGAATCGCCAGACCTAATAGCAGCAAAAAAAGTAGCAGACTTTTTAGGAACAGAACATCACGAATTATACTTCTCTATAGACGAAGGATTAGAAATAATAGACAAACTAATATGGCATTTAGAAACTTATGACGTAACCTCCATACGTGCATCTACACCAATGTATTTAATGAGTAAAATGATTACAGAAGCAGGAGTAAAAGTAGTACTAAGTGGCGAAGGAGCAGACGAAATGCTTGGTGGATATTTGTATTTTGCAGATGCACCAAACAAAACAGAATTTCAAAAAGAATGCATACGAAGAGTTCAATTACTATCCACATCAGATTGTTTAAGAGCAGATAAATCAACCATGGCTTATGGTTTAGAAGCAAGAGTACCATTCTTAGATAAAGAATTTCTAGAAGTAATTATGAAAACTAAACCAGAAGAAAAACAACCAAAAACATACGATGGTATCGAAAAATACATTTTAAGAAAAGCATTTGATACTAAAGACGACCCATTTTTGCCAGAATCGGTACTATGGCGACAAAAAGAACAATTCTCAGACGGCGTAGGATATAGCTGGATTGATACATTAATAGAACACTGTGCGAGTAAAGTTTCCGATAAAGAAATGGAAGAAGCACATATCATATATCCACATAATACGCCAACGACAAAAGAAGCATATTATATTCGCGAAATTTTTACAAAGCATTTTCCACAAGACCACGCTGCAAAAACGGTATTAAAATGGATACCAAAATGGCAAGAAAATACAGATCCAAGCGGAAGAGCAAATAAAAACCATATAAAAGCAGATGTTAATATTGCAAAACAAAAAGTACTCGCTTAATTAAAAACTTTGACAAATATTAGCATGATTATACCAATTACAAAACAAAATACATTATATAAATCAGTTACTCACAACTTTACTTGTTTTCTTGTTTGAGTTTGTGATGTGCTTCGAAGTTCTATTTCTCTTTGTTATTCAAATAATTAAGTAAAAAAATCCATTGTAATTTTACAATGGATTTTTGATTTATAAATGTTAATTTTTATGTCTAATTTTCATCAGGTAATGTAGTATATTGATTGGCATAATCTAGCATTTGAGCTGCAAAACTATCTGGTTGAGTTACAATAACAGAAGTAATATTTCCATCCGAATCTTTATCTACAATAAGTACAGGATTTACAAAACCACTATAAGGTGCAGATTTAAATTTACTATTGCGCTCTAAAACTTCGGCATGTAATTTTTGATCTACTTTTACACCGTAGGTTTCTACTAATGCTTTTCCAGCTTCAAAATCACCTTCCGATTTTATACGTTGAATTTCGCGTAATAATTGTCCAAATAAAACACGTAATTTTTTATAATCACGAATTACAAAATAGGTTTTATTATCTTTGGTAACCTTTTCAATAACATTATCTTTTTTTCCTTTTTCATAAGCCCAAGCAGCAACTAATTGTCTGTTACGCATGTGTGCTTCTTCGATATCTTTTCCTAAATCTAAACGAACCAATTGCATCATCATTCCATTACGAATATAACCATCGTAAGCAGCTCTACCAATAGCTTTAGCATCTGGAGAAATTCCCATTTCTACCAATTTTTCATCTGGTAAAAAATACAAACCTACTAAATCAGCACGAGCTTCTTCAAGCGTAGAGGCATAATTTTTCATGGTTTCTTTAGGTTGTCCAACACCATTATTAATACGACCGCTAGCATGTCCAACAACTTCGTGTAATGCAGTATGTAATTTATCTGCTAATGCGCCGTATTTTTCTTCATATTTTACTTCTTCATCCGAAAAAGCAAATTCTTTTAAACGACTAGTACCTCCTGCGTTATTATATGAATCGATAATATTACCAAGAGAAACAGATTTTGAACCGTGTACCACTCTAATCCAGTTATTATTAGGTAAATTTACACCTATTGGTGTAGAAGGAGAACTATCTCCTGCTTCACCAGCAACATTTACTGTTTTATAAGAAACGCCAACAACATTTGCTTTTTTATGTGCATCCATAATTGTAGAATGATCTTCGAACCATTGTGCAGATTCGGCAACAACAGCCATTTTTTTAGACATTTCAAAATCTTTAATTTCAACAATAGATTCGTAGGAGCCTCTATATCCTTTTGGGTCGTTATATACTTCAATAAAACCATTAATATAGTCAATATCACCTTCGGTATTAGTTGCCCAAAGAATATTGTAATCGTTCCATTTTTCTAAATCACCTGTTTTGTAATAGGCAATTAAGGCATCAAATGCTTTTGCTTGTTTTTCATTTTCGGCAACTCCTTTGGCTTTTTTTAACCAATAAATAATTTTATCGATTGCAGCTCCATACATACCGCCACTTTTCCAAACTTTTTCAAAAACTTTGCCATTTTCTTTTACTAATTTAGAATTTAAACCTAATTCAATAGGAGTTTTGTCGTTAGGGTCTGTAAGTTTAGCATAAAAATTATCAACATCTTTAGTGGTAACATTTGTGCCATAAAAATTAACGGCAGAGCCTTCAATTAAACCTTTTTTAGCGTCTAAATTTACTTTTTTAATGTCTTTATCATTAAAAATAACATCATAAGCTTCGCCTTTTAAAGTAGTATTGGTCTCTTTTAATAATGTATTAAAATATTCTTTTGAAAATTCAGGTTTAAATTTATCATTAGCATAATGATGGTGAATACCATTTGCAAACCAAATTTGTTTTAAGTAGGTTTCAAAAGCTTTCCAATCTTTTGTTTTTTTATCTCCTTTAAATGAGGTATAAATTTTTTCTAAAGCTCTACGAATTTTTAAATTATAACGATAGTTTTGATCGTACATAATATCTCTACCACAAAGTCCTGCTTGAGTTAAATAGTAAACTAATTTTTGTTGTTTAAGAGATAATTTTTCCCATTGTGGAATATCGTATTTTAAAATTCTTACGTCTGCAAATTGCTCCACAAAAGTACTTTTAGTTTTTTCTAAAACCTCTTTTGCTTCGGGTTTTTTATCTTCCTTTTTACCTTCTGTTTTACAGGAGAAAAAAAGTAAACTTATTATTAGGGTGTTCAATAATAATATTTTTTTCATTTTAAATAATTTAATTAATAGTAAGCCTCAAAATTAGTAAAAAGAAGACACTTATTAGTAATTGAATGAAATTAAATCTATTATATGTAAATTTTGTTTAGTAATATAGTAAAATAGATTTATGATTTTTCTAAAGGTAGAATATGAATATTACTAGAAACAAAACATCATTCAAAGTAAAATAAATGTATAATAATGAAACTAAATTTGTATGTTTGTTACTATATAAAGGTTAAAATTATGGATTTACAAGCAGATGTCATACAAGTAGAATAAATGCTATCATTGCCTTTTTAATATGTTTATAACACTACTTTTATTCCGTTTTTTAAGAATAAAACGTAGTAATTGAAATACTAAAACATTTTAACCGTTTTACGAATAGCAACTAATTTGGTTAACAAATCTTCTAAATAATCTAATTTTAACATATTAGCACCATCGGATTTTGCGCAACTTGGGTCGTAATGAGTTTCTAAGAAAATACCATCAACACCAACAGCAATTCCTGCTTTGGCAATGGTTTCAATTAATTCTGGCTTTCCTCCTGTTACACCACTTGCTTGGTTTGGTTGTTGTAACGAATGTGTAATGTCTAAAATTGTTGGAGCGTATTGTTGCATTGTTGGAATTCCTCTAAAATCAACAATCATATCTTGGTAACCAAACATAGTTCCTCTATCTGTAATCCAAACTTGATTATTACCACTATCGGTTACTTTTTTTACAGCGTGTTTCATAGCATCGGCACTCATAAATTGTCCTTTTTTAAGGTTTACAACTTTACCTGTTTTCGCTGCAGCTACCACTAAATCTGTTTGTCTAACTAAAAAAGCAGGAATTTGTAATACATCTACATATTTTGCAGCTTTTGTGGCATCGCTTTTTTCGTGAATATCCGTAACGGTTGGTACATTAAAATAGTTTCCCACTTTTTTAAGTATTTCCAAGGCTTTTTCATCACCAATTCCAGTAAAACTATCTAAACGTGAACGGTTTGCTTTTTTAAAACTACCCTTAAAAATAAAAGGAATTTCTAATTTATCTGTTATTTTTTGAATTTGCTCACAGATAGTAAAAGCCATTTCTTCACTTTCAATAGCACAAGGTCCAGCCAATAAAAAGAAATTACCAGAATTAGTGTATTTTATTTTAGGAATTAAATTGATGTCCATAATTAAATATTTTAGGCAAAGATACTCAAGTGTGTTGAGTATATATGTTTAATATGTTAAAATTTCTACATTTTTAGAATCAATACATTCTAAAGGGTAATTAGGATAATTACTAACAAACTTTTTATACTTAGATGGTTTGTATTGCTTACAATCCCATTTTACTTCGAGTGCCTTACCTGTATTAAAACTTTCTTCTATTATAAAATCAACTTCGTTTCCATCTGCTGTACGCCAATATTTTAGCTTTGTTCTACCATATTTTATTCGTAATTGATTATAAATAAAATTTTCTAATAAAGCACCTTTATCTAATCTAAACGTTGGACTTTCAAACTTTCCTAAAATTGCATTTCGCAAGCCAATATCATTAAAAAACACTTTAGGCATTTTGGTAAGTTCTTTTCTTAAATTTCTAAAAAAGGGATTTAATAAATCTATAT
>WFMU01000105.1 GCA_015488935.1 Flavobacteriaceae bacterium
ATTTTATATATCGTATTACAAATATCGACAAGCCTTTTTATTATCTTAAAAAAAATTGAATCAATTTAATATCAAATATGAATTAGAACCTCTCCATTATATTATTTAGTTTTTGTACCTTTGGATAAAATTTAATTTATGTTAAAAGCAGGTGTATTAGGTGCTGGACATCTAGGAAAAATTCATTTAAAATTATTACAACAATCAACTAAATATAAGTTAGTTGGGTTTTATGATGCCAATGAAGAAAATGGTAAAAAAGTAGCAAAAGAATTTGGATATAAATACTTTGATTCTGTTACAAGTTTAATTAATGCAGTAGATGTTGTAGATATTGTAACACCAACATTATCTCATTTTGAGTGTGCCAAAGAAGCCATAACCAAAGGAAAACATGTTTTTATTGAAAAACCAATTACAAAAACAGTAGGTCAAGCAGAATCTATTAGAACTTTGGCAGATAAGTATCATGTAAAAGGGCAAGTCGGTCATGTAGAGCGATTTAACCCTGCATTTATTGCTGTAAAAGAACTTATTGATAGTCCAATGTTTATAGAAACACATCGTTTGGCAGAATTTAACCCAAGAGGAACAGATGTTCCTGTAGTATTGGATTTAATGATACATGATATTGATATTATTTTGAGTGTGGTAAATTCTTCTGTAAAAAGTATTCACGCAAGTGGTGTATCAGTAATAAGTGAAACACCAGATATCGCAAATGCACGTATCGAATTTGAAAATGGTTGTGTAGCAAACTTAACAGCAAGTAGAATATCTATGAAAAATATGCGTAAATCACGATTTTTCCAAAAAGACGCTTATATTTCGGTAGATTTTCTAGAAAAAAAGAGCGAAGTTGTTAAAATGAAAGATGTTCCTGAAAATCCAGATGAATTTGCGATGATATTGCAAAATGCAGAAGGTGTAAAAAAACAAATTTATTTCGAAAATCCAACAATAGCAAATAATAATGCTATTTTGGATGAATTAGAAACATTTGCAGATGCCATAACCAGCGAAACTAGTCCAATAGTAACATTAAAACACGGTACTGATGCACTTAGAGTTGCACAACAAATAATTGATTGTTTTTAAATGGAGAATGAATTTTTCGAGATTTCGGAATTTAATTCCACTATTTTTAAATATATGCAATTTTACGAATAACATATAAATCCAAACATTTAAATTTTAAAATTATATATAATGAAACATATCGCAGTTATAGGTGCAGGAACAATGGGAAATGGAATTGCCCATGTTTTTGCTCAAAATGGATACCAAGTAAATCTTATTGATATTTCGCAAGATTCTATTGATAGAGGAATTGCAACTATTACAAAAAATTTAGACAGACTTATTGCAAAAGAGCGAATTACAGAATCTACTAAAACAAATACTTTAAACAATATTAATACCTTTACAGATACAAAAAAAGGCGTTTCTAATGCTGATTTGGTTATTGAAGCTGCAACAGAAAACGAAAATATTAAACTAAAAATATTTGAACTAATTGATGCTTCTGCACCAAAGGATGCCATATTAGCAACAAATACTTCTTCTATTTCTATTACAAAAATAGCAAGTGTAACCAACAGACCCGAAAAAGTAATTGGAATGCATTTTATGAATCCTGTACCTATTATGAAATTAGTAGAAATTATTAGAGGATATTCTACAAGTGATACTGTTACCAAAACTATTATGGAAGTCTCTAAAAAACTAAACAAAGTTCCTTTAGAAGTAAACGATTATCCTGGTTTTGTAGCAAATCGTATTTTAATGCCAATGATAAATGAAGCTATGGAAACCTTATATAATGGTGTTGCTGGTGTTTATGAAATTGATAATGTAATGAAATTAGGTATGGGACATCCAATGGGGCCGTTGCAATTGGCAGATTTTATTGGATTGGATGTTTGCTTGTCTATACTAAATGTTATGTACGATGGCTTTAAAAATCCAAAATATGCACCTTGCCCATTATTGGTAAATATGGTACAAGCAGGAAAACTTGGCGCAAAATCTGGAGAAGGCTTCTACGATTATGCAGAAAGTAGAAAAGCAGAAAAAGTTTCAAAACAATTTTTATAAAAATAACATGCTTAAAAAATCATACTTTCTCGGAATAAGTCTCTTTCTTTTATTTTTTAGTGCTTATGCACAAAATATAAATGAGTATAAATATATTATTGTTCCAAAAAAGTATGATTTTTTAGAAAGTCAAAATCAATACCAACTTAATGGATTAACCAAATTTTTATTTAAAAAAGAAGGCTTTATTACCCTATTTGATACTGACACAACGCCTTTGGATTTAAAAAATAATCCATGCTTAGGGCTTTCTGTTAACTTGAAGGAATCTGGTTTTACCGTGATGTATATAGAGATATTTCTTAGAAATTGTAGAGGAAAAATCGTTTTTAAAAGTAAAAAAGGAAAAAGCAAGAATAAAGATTATAAAAGTGAATATCACGAAGCATTACGAATGGCTTTTAAAGATGTTAAAGCATTACATTACAAGTATATTGCTAAAAATACAGCACCTAAATCTAAGGTTGTAGAGACTAAACCAAAGGTAGCAAAACCTAAAAAAAATGCCATTGTAGTAAAAGATAAACCAATTAAAAAGCAAGAAGTAATCCTAAAAAACAAATCCTTTTTATCTGTAAAATTAATTCCGAATGGTTTCCAACTACTTAATAATACCATGCAAATTAAATATACAGCATTAAAAACAAGTCAAAGTAATATCTATCTTTTAAAAGGATTACATGGTATTTTGTACAAGAAAAATGATGCTTGGTATATGGATTTTTATGATAAGGATATCTTAAAAACAAAAAAAGTAAACTTAAAATTTTAAGTTTCAAAAAGTACAAAACACATCTAAAAAAAGCCACCAATACATTGTATTGATGGCTTTTTTTATATCGTTTAATAAAACTAGTCCTTTGCAGCTCTTTTAGCAGCTTTCTTTAATTTTTTATTTTCTACAAAATTCCCCCATAACCAATAAGGGATAACAAAAGAAATGATGAAAATCATCAACCAAAATCCCATTGTAAAAATGGTTAAAAAAATTAAGAAGCCAACAAATTGCGCTATGTCCATACTATTCTGTGTTTAATTTTTAATACGATACAAAAGTAATACCTTTTTTTTAAACTTTTAAACTTTTTTTCGAGTTTATTAACAATTTGTTTAACATTGCTATTATTGTAACCTTTCTTTTAAATTCCTAAAAAAAGAAAGTATGTTAGTGTAATTCTTCCTTAAAAATAGGATACTATTCGAGATACATTTTGTAAATTTGTAGTACAATAAAAACAATAATATCATGTCATACAGAATAGAAAAAGATACGATGGGCGAAGTAAAAGTACCATCCGATAAATATTGGGGAGCACAAACAGAGCGTTCTAGAAATAACTTTAAAATTGGACCTAGTGCATCTATGCCTTTAGAAATTGTTTATGGTTTTGCATACTTAAAAAAAGCTGCTGCATATACTAACTGTGAATTGGGTGTTTTATCCGAAGCAAAACGAGATTTAATCGCACAAGTATGTGACGAAATTTTGGCAGGAAAACACGATAATCAATTTCCTTTGGTAATTTGGCAAACAGGTTCTGGTACACAGAGTAACATGAATGTAAATGAAGTTATTGCAAACAGAGCACAAGAAATTGCAGGAAGAATTATTGGAAAAGATGAAAAAATAATTCAACCAAACGATGATGTAAATAAATCTCAGTCATCCAATGATACCTTTCCTACAGGAATGCATATTGCAGCCTACAAAGTAGTTGTTGAAAATACCATCCCGAATATTACCAAATTACGCGATGCGTTACATAAAAAAGCAAACGATTTTAAAGATATTGTAAAAATTGGTCGTACGCACTTAATGGATGCAACACCGTTAACTGTTGGACAAGAATTTTCTGGATATGTATCGCAATTAGATCACGGCTTAAAGGCTTTAAAAAACTCTCTAGCACACTTATCGGAATTGGCTTTAGGTGGAACGGCTGTTGGTACTGGACTAAATACGCCAAAAGGATACGATGTACTCGTTGCTAAAAAAATAGCGGAATTTACAGGACTTCCTTTTGTTACAGCAGAAAATAAATTTGAAGCACTAGCAGCTCACGATGCCATTGTAGAATCACATGCAGCATTAAAAATGTTGGCTGTTTCTTTAAATAAAATTGCACATGATATTAGAATGCTCGCATCTGGACCTCGTAGCGGCATTGGAGAGTTAATTCTTCCTGCAAATGAGCCTGGTTCTTCTATTATGCCTGGAAAAGTAAATCCAACCCAAGCAGAAGCGTTGACTATGGTTTGTGCACAAGTTATTGGTAATGATACTGCTATTACTGTTGGAGGAATGCAAGGACACTTTGAATTGAATGTTTTTAAGCCTGTAATGGCTGCAAACTTTTTGCAATCTGCTCACTTATTGGGCGATGCTTGTTTATCGTTTACAATTAATGCAATTGAAGGATTGGAAGTTAATCAAGCTAGAATTACCGAATTACTAAACAATTCTTTAATGCTAGTTACTGCCTTAAATACAAAAATTGGCTATTATAAAGCGGCAGAAATTGCAAATACTGCACATAAAAACGGCACTACTTTACGTGAAGAGGCAGTTCGTTTGGGCTATGTTACCGATGCGCAATATGATGCATGGGTAAATCCTAAAGAAATGACCGGAAGCTTGTAATTTTTTTACACAAAGAGATTAAGTAAAACTGTTTAGAGTAAAGTTGTTTTGTCAAAACAGCTTTACTCTAAACAAATTTACAGAAATACTTCTCCAAATTTTCTTAAAATGGCTAGGAATTCCTTCAAAAATTCGGATTTGTTTATGCAAAAATATTTGTATAGCAAGAAAAATTATTAGGCATTCTTTAAATTCAAATTCGTTTTTTTTAAATTTGTAAAAAAACGAAACAAACTGCACACTCCTATTACATATCTCAAAGGCGTTGGTCCGAATAAAGCAGAGTTACTAAAAAAAGAACTCGGTATAAGAACGTATGCAGATTTGGCTAATTTCTTTCCGAATAGATATATCGATAGAACGCGTTTTTTTAAAACCAATCAGCTTAGCAATACCAATAGCGAAGTACAAATTATTGGAAAAATTACTGCAATTAAAGAGATAAAGCAAAAACGCGGGAGTAGATTGGTAGCTCAATTTTCTGATGCTTTTGGTACTATTGAATTGGTATGGTTTCAAGGAGGAAAATGGATTAAAGAAAACTTAAAGCCAAACATTGCTTATGTTTGCTTTGGTAAAGTTTCTGTTTATAATGGTAAGTTTACCATTACACATCCTGAGTTAGAGTTGCTTAGTGATTACAAAAAAAGCTTACGAACTGCCATGCAAGCGGTTTACCCATCTACCGAAACATTGCAAAAAAAATACATTAACAATCGTGTTATTTTTAAAATGATGCAAAATTTATTTTCGGAGATTAAAGGTCATTTTACAGAAACATTATCTCACGAAATTATTAATGATTTGCAGTTAGTTTCTAAAAATGAGGCAATGTTTTCTGTACATTTTCCGAGTAGTCAAGAGGCATTACGCAAGGCACAATTTAGGTTAAAATTCGAAGAGTTATTTTATATTCAGCTGCAGCTAGTTCGAAAAAATAAATTGCATAAAACAAAATTTAAAAGTTATAAATTTGAAAAAATTGGTGCAAATTTTAATAATTTTTACAACTATAATCTTCCGTTTACTTTAACAAATGCACAAAAACGCGTTATTAAAGAAATTCGTAAAGATTTAAATACTGGTGCACACATGAATCGCTTATTACAAGGCGATGTTGGCTCTGGCAAAACCATTGTTGCCTTATTAGCTATGTTAATTGCTTTAGATAATGATTTTCAAACTGCATTAATAGCACCAACATCTATTTTGGCAACACAACATTTTGAATCTATTTCGGAATTGTTAAAAGGTACAACTATTAAAATTGCGTTATTACAAGGAGCAACCAAGATAAAGGCTAGACGAGCTATTCACGAAAGTTTAAAAGATGGTAGTTTGCATATTTTAATTGGTACACATGCCATTTTAGAAGATAAAGTCCAATTTAAAAATTTAGGACTTGCTATTATTGATGAGCAGCATCGTTTTGGTGTAAAGCAACGTTCTAAAATGTGGCTTAAAAACACCTTGCCTCCACATATTTTGGTAATGACTGCTACGCCTATTCCAAGAACACTTGCCATGAGCGTGTATGGCGATTTGGATATTTCGGTTATTGATGAATTACCACCTGGAAGAAAAGAAATTAAAACGGTGCATCGCTTTGACAAAAATCGTTTATCGGTTTGGAAATTTTTAAAAGATGAAATTGCAAAAGGCAGACAAGTATATGTTGTTTATCCTTTAATTCAAGAGTCTGAGGCTATGGATTATAAAGATTTAATGGATGGTTATGAGAGTATTTCAAGAGATTTTCCAAGTCCAAAATATCAGATTAGTATTGTACATGGTAAAATGAAACCTGAAGCTAAAGATTATGAAATGAATCGTTTTATAAAAGGCGAAACACATATTATGGTTGCTACTACGGTGATTGAAGTTGGTGTAAATATTCCGAATGCTAGTGTTATGGTTATTGAAAGTTCGGAGCGTTTTGGTTTATCGCAATTACATCAATTACGTGGACGTGTTGGTCGTGGTGCAGAGCAGAGTTTTTGTATATTAATGAGCAGTTTTAAGCTTAGCGCAGATGCTAAATTGCGTTTAAAAACAATGGTTGAAACTAACGATGGTTTTAAAATTGCCGAAGTAGATTTAAAACTTCGTGGTCCTGGTAATTTAATGGGAACACAGCAAAGTGGTATTTTAAATCTTCGAATTGCAGATGTTGTTAAGGATACCCATATTTTAAAACTTGCCAGAGAAACCGCTAAACGTATTTTAGAGGTAGATGTAAATTTAGAATTACCAAAAAATAATGTTATAAAGCAAACTTTTGGCAAAATTGCAAAAAATCAAAGTCTATGGATGAATATTAGCTAGTTTTTTTTACAGAAAAGACTGTCTCTTTTTAGACAGCCTTTTTATATCAAATTTCTTATTTTTGTTGCTCTATAACAAAGTAAGCACAATCTTCTAATAACGGTATAATTTTTTATGCAGAATTTCCATTATTTAGCAATGTTTACCGATCTTGTTTCGCGTATTACTGTAACACGTACTTGTCCCGGATAAGTCATGTCATTTTGTATTTTTTGAGAAATACTAAAAGACAATTCTGCTGCTTTGGTATCATTTACTTTACCACTTTCTACAATAACACGTAGTTCTCTACCAGCTTGTATTGCATACGCTTTTTGTACTCCTGTAAAACCAAAAGCAATTTCTTCTAAATCTTTTAAACGTTGTATGTACGAGTCTAAAACTTGACGTCTTGCTCCTGGTCTTGCACCAGAAATGGCATCACAAACTTGTATTATTGGCGATATTAATGAAGTCATTTCAATCTCATCATGGTGTGCTCCAATGGCATTACAAACATCGGCTTTTTCTCCGTATTTTTTTGCCCATTCCATACCTAATAGAGCATGAGGTAATTCACTTTCTGTTTCTGGTACTTTTCCAATATCGTGTAATAAACCAGCGCGTTTAGCAACTTTAGCATTTAAGCCAAGTTCTGCTGCCATAATTGCACAAAGGTTAGCGACTTCTCTGGAGTGTTGTAATAAATTTTGTCCATACGAAGAACGATATTTCATTCTACCAACAACTTTTATTAATTCTGGATGTAAACCATGAATTCCCAAATCAATAACGGTACGTTTACCTACATCAATCATTTCTTGCTCAATCGACTTTCTTGTTTTAGCAACAATTTCTTCGATACGTGCAGGATGTATTCTTCCATCTGTAACTAATTTGTGTAAAGATAAACGAGCAACTTCTCTACGTACAGGATCAAAGCACGATAATATAATTGCTTCTGGTGTATCATCTACAATAATTTCTACACCTGTTGCTGCTTCTAAAGCTCTAATATTGCGTCCTTCTCTACCAATAATACGACCTTTAACATCGTCTGATTCTAAGTTAAAAACAGACACACAATTTTCTACAGTTTGCTCTACTCCTACGCGTTGAATGGTAGAAAGTATTACTTTTTTTGCTTCTTGTTGTGCGGTTAATTTTGCTTCTTCTAATGACTCTTGAATAAATGCCATTGCTTCGGTTTTTGCCTCGTCTTTAAGAGATTTTATTAGTTCTTCTTTAGCATCATCGGCAGATAAACCAGAAATCACTTCTAATTGCTGTACCTGTTTTTTATGTAGTTTTTCGGTTTCTGTTTTTCGTTTTTCTAAGAAATCTAGTTTGTAATTAAAGCTAGATTCTTTTTCTGCTAAAGCAGCATTTAATTTCTTATTTTTATCTAATTCTTGAGAAACTCGCGATTCTTTTTCACGAATTCTCTTTTCTGCTTCTACAATTTTTCCTTCTCGCTTTTGGATGTGTTTTTCGTGTTCCGATTTTAGTTCGATAAAGCGTTCTTTTGCTTGTAAAATTTTATCTTTTTTTAATCCTTCTGCTTCAATTCGTGCTTCTTTTAAGGTAGTTTTTGCTGTTTTATTTGCATCTCTAATAATACCTCCTGCTTGTTTTTTTGCTCTTGCAATTATTTGTGATGCTTTACTTTTTTCTAGCACTTTAGCAATCACAAACCCTATTATTAATCCTATTATTGTACCAATTAGTGGTAGTAATATTCCGTCCATTGTCTGTTTATATTTAGTTAATTCAATACTCCAACTAGAGTTTTTCTGTTTAAAGAAAATCTAAAATTGTTATTTTTATGTATTAAAAAACCTACATTAGTAAGGTTATTATAAACTCCTGAAAACAGGTTTAGGACTAACAAGCTGATCAAAAATCCACGTAAAGTGGCACGATTTAACAACTTAGACTCATCCTTTCTAAATAAATAGTGTTGAGTTTATTAAACAAATAACTAATGTAGGCAATTCTAATCCCCAAATAAATGGGTAATTTGAGTTATATTTTTTTAAAGAACTTATTCTAAATGCGAATCTAAAATGGAATTAATTTCTCTTAATTTATCTTCCACATTTTTCTTTCCTAACAAATTTGAAATCTTTTTTACTTCAACTTGAGATGAAAATTGCAATGCACACATAGCTAAAACGTCTTGTTTGTCTTGTACAGCGTAGCTTTGTTCAAACTTACTTGACAATTCATTAATTTTTTTAACCGCCTTTCGTACACCTTCTTCTTCACTTGCGTTAATAGTTAAAGGATATACTCTACCTGCTATGGTTACTCTTATTTTTAATTTTTCACTCATCTAAATTATTCGCTTAACTGAACAATACATTTATCAATTTCGCGGATCAAAGTATTTATTTTTATCTTTGTTAAGTGCTTATCTTCTTTGTTACCTACAATTGCATTCGCAACTTTTAAGGATTGGTGTTTTTCTCTCAATTCCTCTATAAACGCATCCTGTTCCGAAACTTTATCCATCAACAATTGCTCAGTCTGCTTTAGCAGCTTGTTCTCATTTAGCAATTGCTCTTGCTTCAAAATCAATCTTGTTAATTTATCTTCCAATAAATCAACCATTTCTAAAACATTATTCATTTATCAAAAAAGTATAAACTTATGCTACAAAGTTAGATGAACCTAAGCTAAAAACCAAAAAATATTTGTTTAAATGTAAAAAAAAACTAGAATGTCTAATATAAGCTTCTTATTTATATTTATTTGGCTTAGTTTTTGTAATTTTATCCACTATATTATATTTTATAAATTTAAATGAAAATAAAAAGACGAATCACATTAATAATCATTAGTTTAACTACTATTATTGGATATTCACAAAAAAAATATCCAAAAAATTATTTCCAAAATCCATTAGAAATTCCAATTGTTTTGGCTGCAACTTTTGGTGAATTACGAACGAATCATTTCCATGCGGGTCTCGACATTAAAACACAAAAAAGAGAAGGTTTACGTGTATTAGCCGCGGCAAATGGCTACGTTTCTCGTATAAAAATACAACGCTGGGGTTATGGAAAAGCTCTTTATATAAAACATCCTAATGGTTATACTACTGTATATGCGCATTTAAAAAAATTCGCTCCAGAAATTGAAAAATATGTGAAGCAAAACCAATATAATAAAAAGTCTTTTGAAATACAATTATTTCCTCAACCAAATCAATTAAAAGTTTACCAAGGTAAAACGATTGCTTTTAGTGGCGATACTGGAGGTTCTACTGCTCCACATTTACATTTTGAAATTAGAGATAGTAAAACCGAAAAAATTATTAATCCAATGCTTTTCGGTATTCATGTTAACGATTCTAAAAGACCTATTATAGAACAGGCTTATATTTATCCAATAGATGATTTTTCTCAAATCAATAAAGCCAATAAAAAGCAAAAAATACAATTCACTTTACAAAAAAATGGGGATTTGTTGGCTACTAAAATATACGCTTCTGGTACTATTGGTATTGGTGTTAAATCGTTTGATAGATTAGACGGTGCTATGAACAAAAATGGCATTTACAAACTAGAACTTTTTGTAAATAAAGAAAAAAAGTACGAACACAAATTAGAAACTTTTTCGTTTGCAGAAGGAAAATATGTAAATTTATTGATGGATTATGCACATAAATTTAAAAAAGGAGTTCGAATACAACGGTGTTTCATCGTGCCAAACAACAAACTTAGTATTTATAATAATGTTGTTAATAATGGATATATTTATATTAAGGATGGTTTAAATTACACTATCGAAGTTATTGCTAGTGATTTTGAAGGTAACAAAACAAAACTTATCATTCCAATTGAAGGAAAAGAACAAGATATTGT
>WFMU01000106.1 GCA_015488935.1 Flavobacteriaceae bacterium
AAACGGTAATTTTATCTTCTGCATATTTATCGTAAATAGCTGCTACTAATGCTCCTGAACTACCTACTCCATATCCTTGCGGAATACTTGAATCAAAATACAAACCTTTTTCTATATCTTGTTTTAACTTCTCTAATCGAAAAACAACTAAATCGGTATCTATTTGAATTAAATACTGGTAAAATTTATCTAGATTTTTATTGGATTTTTTTGCTTCTTCGGAAAGATTTTCTGTTAATTTTAATGCTCCTTGATAGGAGTTGTATGGAATTGCTAATCCTTTAGAATCTTTTATGATACCATACTCTCCAAAGAGTAATATTTTTGCGTAAAATAAGGGTCCTTTCATTAATATGTTTTTTATTTTAAACTGGAAATCAATTTAGCTCCTTTTCCAATTCTATCACAAATATACTGCTTTTTTTGGCAATAAGGAATCAATTCTTTTATTATGAAATCATTAGCTGTTTCTTTTTCCTTTTCTGGATATAGAACATGTACATTTGCTCCTGCATCTAAAGTGAAACAGATATTCGAATTGGTTTGTTTTCTATAAGCCCAAATTTTTTCTATAATCTGTAATGTATTTGGTTTCATTAAAATAAAATACGGATTGCTACTCATCATCATAGCATGTAATGTTAAAGCTTCACTTTCGACAATACTTATAAAATGTTTTAAATCACCATTTTGTAATACTGTACTTAATTTTTCTAAATTAGAGTTTGCTTGTGTAAAACGAGCTTCTGCAAAAGGATGATTTAGCATTAATTCATGTCCTACCGTACTAGAGACTTTCTTTTTACCTTTGTCAACTAGTAATATGGTATCGTGGTAATTTTTAAAATTTGCATGTAATGGATACGGATATTTTACACCAAACAAATTAGAACTTCCTTTTATTTTTTCGTGATTTCCCCAAACAACAACTTCTCCTTCAATACTTCTACTTGCACTTCCAGAACCTAATCTTGCCATAAAAGATGCTTTTTGATTAAAATAAGTAGTATTCATACTTGTCATTGCCTTTTCCATTTCTAGAATACACAATGCCAACGCTGCCAAACCACTTGCCGAAGATGCAATTCCACTACTATGTGGAAAAGAATTTCTTGTTGTTATGGTAAATTTATAGTCTTTTAAAAATGGTACGTAGTTTACAATTCGCTCAAAAAAGGTTTGAATTTTCGGCTTAAAGGCTTCGTTTTTTTTCCCTTCAAAATACACGTCAAAATCAAAAGAATCTGTGGTTTTCTCTTTTTTAGAAAACGCTAGTGTTGTTAAAGTAAAACAGGCACTTAGCGTAAAACTTACAGAGGCATTTTTTGGTATTTGTTTTGCTTCTTTCCCCCAATATTTTACCAAAGCAATATTGCTTGGTGTTTTATAGGTAAAACTTCCTTTTTGGAGTTTTGAGGTATCTAATTTTTTTGGAATAAAATAGCTTTCTGTCAAAATATAATCTTTTTACAAAGATATAATTACTTTTGCACCTAATAAAACAAAATTATGCCTAGAAAAATAAGATTAATTTGGGAGTTTAGAGGTCCAGATGCTTTGGAAACTGCCAAACATCACGTTATCCATTTAAAAGAGTTTGCCACTATGGAAAAATTGCATTTTTACGAATCGGATATTACTAAGCTATCGGATTATTTTTGTGCTGCTTTTATTATTGTAGATGAGGTAAATATGCTTAGGTATAAAAATGCACTAAAACCAGACAGAGGTACTGTTGTAGCTTGATTTTTTTTCACGCGAAGAATGCAAAGGAAATGAAAAAAGCAAAGATTGAATGAAAATATAGGAATTCTATTGTACCATTTAGGTTTAAACAACTCTACTAACCGACAAACCATCGCGTATTGGCAGTAAAACTGTTTCTACTCGTTTGTCTTCTTTAAGGATTTTATTGTATTTAAGCAGTTCTTTTGTGCTTTCGTCTTTTGGATTTAGTGTTTCTATTACTTTTCCACTCCAAAGTACATTATCGGAAATAATAATGCCTCCTTTATTCATTTTATTGATTATAGCATGAAAATAGTTGGAGTAATTGGGCTTATCTGCATCGATAAACACCAAATCAAATTTTGCGTTTATGGTTGGAATAATATCCAAAGCATTACCTAAATATTGTTTTATTTGATTTTTGTAATCGGATTTATCAAAATATTTTTTTTGAAAATCTACCAATTCTTCATTTTTATCTATGGTATGTAATGTACCGTCTTCTGATAATCCTTCTGCCAAACAAAGTGCCGAATAACCTGTATAAGTACCAATTTCTAAAATTGTTTTCGGATTTTTAATTTTAGATAATAGCGATAATATTCTGCCTTGAAAATGACCACTAAGCATTCTTGGAATAAGTACTTTTTGCCAAGTTTCTCTACTTAATTCTTGTAAAATTTTTGGTTCTTCTTCGGAATGATTAACAGCGTAATCGTCTATTTTTTCTGGTAGAAAGTTCATTTTTACACTTACTTTTCTATATTATTTAGTTCTTTTTCTAATGATTTTTGTAAATCGTCTTTATCGGATTTGCACAAATGTTGTTCGCTATTCTTTTTTAAGTGTGTTTTAAATAATTTAGTCATGGTTGCATTTTGTTCGGAATACAATCTACAACGATGGCATAAAAAATTATGAATAGATAGTCTTAGTTTATCAAAAGTAGAAGCTTCGCAATATTGATTTTTATCACAAATTGTGGTTGCTTCGTCGCATTTTATTAATATTTTTTTACTCATAACTTAATTATTAAACCAATTTCCTTCTAAACATGCTCTTAATTGTAGTCTGGCTCGGTGTATAATTACCCATAAATTAGACGATGTAATATCCAATTCATTACAAATTTCTTCTGTTTCGTAGTTTTGTACGGTTTTTAACAAGAAAACCATACGATATTTTTCTGGAAGTTTATCTACACACAAATCAATAGCATTTTTTAATTCTGTGTTTTCAATAGTTGCATCTGCTTCACTCGACCAAGAAGAAGGTGCTCTTTCTTCTAGCCATTTTCCTTTATTTTCTCCATCTTCGTAAAAACTCATTCTAACTTCAGCCTTTCCTTTTTTGGAGTTTATTTTTCGATAATGGTCTATTATTTTTCGTTTTAAAATCGAAATTAACCAAGTTCTTTCGGAAGCTTGTCCTTTAAAATTTTTCATTGCTTTTAATCCAGAAAAAAAGGTTTCTTGTACTAAATCTTTTGCTAATTCGTGTTTATTAACTCGTGTTATAGCGTAATTGTACATATAATCCGAATGTAAATTAATCCATTTATTAGGATTTAAAGTATGCTTTGGTTGTTCTGACATGAATTATGACTATATTTTCTTCGATTTTTTGGTGTGTAAATATAATAAAATTGTTTTAGAGCATTTGTTTATTTAACAAACTACTTTCCAATATGAAATAATGCATCGCCCATATTTATTATCGGAAAATTATTTAGTGCTATTATATGGCCTTTATACGGTGCTTTTACAGCAAAATTAGTTTCGCCATAAGTATCCATAATATGTCCTAATATTTGCCCTTTTTCAACGGCTTCTCCATTTTTAATGGTTGTACTAAATAGTCCTGCAATTTTTGCACGTATCCATTTTCTTGAGGTAATTTCAATACTTTTATTCGATTTTTCAATTTTTACTGTTTTTGCAATCATATTAAAATAACGCAATATATTTAATGTGCCTTGAATTCCTTTTTTTATGGCAAATTCATCTAATCGTAAAGATTCTCCTGCTTCAAAAACAAGCATTGGTATTTTATTTTTATAACATTCGTTTCGAAATGATTTCGGAATTAATTTAGAACCAAACATAAATGGTGCATTAAAAAGTATGGCTAATTCTTTTGCTTTGGTATCGTTTGGTGTATAGCGTATTTGTGGATAATTACATCGTTGTTCTCCACCTGTATGAAAATCGATGCCAAAATCTACATTTGCAACCAATTCTTTCATTAAATAATATGCCATTCTACTTGCTAAAGAGCCTTTTTTAGAACCAGGAAAACTTCGATTTACATCTTTTCCATGCATATCTCTCGATAAATTTAAAAATCCAAAAACATTTAATAGTGGTACCACAATTACACAGCCACGATGTATTTTATAGTTTTTATCGATTAACATTCTGCGTATTAATTCGATGCTATTTACTTCATCGCCGTGTAAACCTCCTTGTAATAGTATGGTTGGTCCTGCTTTTTCGCCATTAAAAATATAGACAGGAATTTCTATTAATGTTCCTGTTGGTAAACGATCTATAGGAATTTTTATAAGTTTATTTTCACCTAGTCCTATTTTATTTCCACGAATTTCAACTACTTCGTTTTTAAAATCTTTTTCGAACATTTTTTTCTAAAAATTTAATGATTTCTACTGCTACATTTATTCTTGTATAGGCTTCAATACCTTGTAATCCTGGTGTAGAATTTACTTCTATTAGAAGTGATTCTTTTTTAGAGCGTATTAAATCAACACCACAAACAGGTAATCCTAAATAACGTGCTGCTTTTATGGCTGTTTTTACTTCTTTACTTGTTAAATTTACGGTTTCTCCTGTTCCACCACGATGTATATTTGAACGAAAATCACCTTTAACACCAATTCTTTTCATTGCCGAAATTACTTTATTTCCTGCAACAATAACACGTATATCTTCGCCGTTGGATTCTTTTACAAATTCTTGTAGTAAGATATTGGCATCCATATTATAAAAAGTATCGATAATCGATTTTGCTGATTTTTTAGAATCTGCCAACATGACACCTAATCCTTGTGTGCCTTCTTGTAATTTTATGATTACTGGCGCACCACCGAGTAGTTCAATTTGTGTTTCAATATCATCTGGATTAATAGAAAACACGGTTTTAGGTATGGGCACGTTTTTCCGATTCATTATTTGAAGTGTTCGTACTTTGTTTTGTGCTCTTGCAATTCCAAGAGAACTTGCAGCACTATAAACACCATTCATTTCAAATTCTTTTACTACGGCAGCGCCGTGTCTAAAAACAGAGCTTCCAATTCTTGGAATAATAGCATCTGCATCGTTAATAATATTTCTTCCTTCGTATATTATTTTTGGTTTTCCTTCGCCGATTAAAACGGAGCATTTGGTATGGTTAACAACACGTACATCGTGACCTCTTTCTATTGCTTCTTGCAATAATCGATTGGTGGAGTAAATGTTTTCGCTTACAGAAAGTATTATTATTCTCATAAATTTTCTTTTTATATCGATTTAGTCGTATAAATCGAAATAGCTTAAAACAAATATATCATTTTTAGATGGAATTATTTGAATTCATTAAATTTATGACATAAAAAAAGTGTAAAACCTAAGTTCTACACTTTTAAAATCAATGTTTTGTGTTTTATAGAATTATAGTTTAAAATTTACTCCAACACCAAAAGCTTCTCTTACTTGGAAACCATTACGTTGTACAGTATCGTCGTAAATTGCTTGAAATACAAGGTTTGCAGATAGGTATTTATTAACTTTCATTACTAAGTTCATTGTGTAATCTACATCTACATTTTTAGCTTCTTCTAAATAGTTTGTATATAAGCCTAAAATATTTTCCATAGATACATTTTTCATTAAGTCTGTTTTATAGTATCCTCTTAATGCTGCTCCTACTTCAAAACGCATGGTTTTGTTTGCATCTACACCATAGTATCCTCCTGCTTCATTAAAAAAGTCTTCTGCTGCTGTAGGCACTTCGGTATAATGACCGTGTACAATAGTCATTTTTGCTGCTGCTGGAGAAATATTTACATTAAAATTATCTGATTTTTTCCATAACATTCCAGGTCCAAATTGAAAATATGCTGGAGAGAAAAAGTGACTGTTTCCATCTGCACTTCTATCCATTTGCGTTTTTGCATTCAAATAAAATGAATAATACCAATATCCTTTTGCTTTTTTACCTAATAAAGAGTTAAATTCTAAGCGGTCATTATTTTTCGAAAAATTTTCATCACCTTTATTTTTATTTACTCCATAATCTGCTATTAATTTATTGTCCCAAACTAAATCGCCACTTTTTAAATTAAAATCGTAATTTACTAAGATATTCGCTGCTGTATTAGCAATACCACCACCAGTCCATTCGTTATTAAATGCAGATTGGTTCAGAGTAATGGCAACATTACCACCTTTTTTCCAACCATCTTTTACTTCTTCTTTTTTGTCTTGTGCAAAAGTTAATGTTACAGCGAACATTAAAACTACT
>WFMU01000107.1 GCA_015488935.1 Flavobacteriaceae bacterium
TCTCCTGTTACTGCAGGATTGTCTGCTACTGTCCAAGAAAAGCTGCTTCCTGTTAAATTTACAAAACTATCTAAGTCTAAATTTAATACATCTTTACTACAAACCGTAGGGGTTTGATTTGTACCTACTGGCTCATTTCCTACATTAATAGTTATTATAAAAGGATCTCCTGCACAACCATTTGCTCCTGTTGGTGTTACCGTATATATAACATTTTGCGCTGTTGCACTAGTGTTAACTAAAGTATCGGTAATATTTGTTGCTGTTGATGCTACAGTAGTTTCTCCTGTTACATTCGGATTGTCTGTTGCTACCCAAGAATAGGTGTTTCCAGCTAATGAGGTTATTGCTGTTATGTCTATAGAAACTGCAACATTACTACATGCAGGAAAGGTTGTTGCTGTACCTACTGGCTCTGGATTAACTGTTACACTAACCGTAAAATCTGCTCCTACACAACTGTTAGATCCAGTTGGAGTCACAGTATATACTACCGTTTGAACAACACCACTTGTATTGGTAAGAACATCCGTAATTGCAGTATTGTTAGAAGCAGTAAGAGTCTCTCCAGTTACATTCGGATTGTCTGCTGCAATCCAAGAAAAAGTGTTTCCTGCTCCACTCGTTATTATTATTAAATCAATATTTAAAGCATCATCACTACAAATTGTTGGTGTTTGATTTGTACCGACTGGAATAGGATTTACTACCAAATTGAATGTGGAAGCGTTTGAAGAACAAGTTTGTTGTCCTCCAGTTACATTTCGTGTAATTACACTTATGGTTTGCGAACCTACAACTAAAGGGTTAGGTAGTGTTGTTGTTGTTATATTTATTGTACCGTTATAATAAGTGTACTCTACTATAAAGTCAGGATTTATCGGTGTTGAATTACCACTTAAAATGGTACTAGTCCAATTTGTTGTATCAAATGGAGCTGTGTGATTTATCGGGTCCGTTTCACATAAGGTTAAACCTGTTGTTGGTAAGGTAATTGATGGAATATCTCTAACTTCTAATGCAAATGTAACTTGATTAGACGTACATCCTGTATCTGTATCTGTTACAGTAGCAGTTACCGTCATACTAGGAGCATTAAAGTTTGCTGGTAAATGACTTGGTATAACAACATTATTTCCTTGTGTATCTGTACCAGTAAAATTTATTTGATAATTTGCTGGAGGAGTAGCTCCAACAATAGTATTTTCGATGTTTGTTCCATTAAAAGTAGCTATACCTGTACCAGGAGCATTTTCGCATAAAATAAGATTGTTTGTCGGTGTTCCTGCAGTAGGAGTAGGTGCTACGGTTAAATCAAAAAAGATTACGGTACTACAACCTGCTGGATTTGCTGGGTCAGTAGCAGTTAATTTAATATGTATTGTAGGTGTAACAAACGTTGCTGTCATTGGGTTTGGAGGTGCTGGACCACCAGCAGTATTATTTTCCCAAAGTAAATTAATTCCTGTAAGTCCGTTTAAAATTTCTTGCTCTATGGATGCGGTGTCAAATGTTGCAAATCCACTTCCACATTGTGTAATATTGTTAGTAGGAACTACAATGTTTGGTGCGTCGTTTATAGTTATGGTTTGTGTACTCGTGTTTTGACAACCCAAAGATGTGTAAGTAATTATAAAAACACCTGTATTATCATTACCGCTACCTGAAGCAGATAAATCAATAATACCATCTGTTGACTCTCCATTTGCATTTTGTGTTACGAATACACCACCATTATTTATGGTGTATATTCCATTTGCTGGAACAGGGTTTATTGGTGCTGGATCGGAATCGCTAGAACAATATACTCCTGGTGCGGGGTAACTAAAACTTACAGCATCTGGTGGATATACTCTTACATGTATTACATCATCAAAAGTACAACCTGTAGATGCTTGTGTTAGTGTTACTGTATATACATAAGTTCCAACTTGTGCATTTGTAATTTGCTCAATTGCATTTGTTCCTAATTGTGTTGTATTAGGAAATTGTTCTACTTGCCATTGAAAAGTTTCTGTACCATCTCCATTTTGTACTAATGCTTCTAAAGTATAATTATCTCCTACACATAATTCTATTTCTTCAATATCATAAAATTCTATTGTATCATCTGTAGAGTTTTGCTCTTTGATATGCATTTCAATTGGATTTGCTAAATCAAATGTTACGTCTGTAGCAACACGTGTTTCTACACCTGTACAATAATCTGTATATAGTACTTCGGCTGTATATGTAACGGTTGTTACTCCTGCTGCAACCATATCTGCGGATGTTACTACTAATACAGGATCGTGTGGGTTTGTTCCAAACGGTGTTCCTGTTTGTGTTGCATGATTATAGTTTTCATACCAAGTAAATACTGGAGCAACGCCATTTGGTCCATCTGGAATAAAACGCCAAGATTCGGGAGCATTTATTGGAAAAGAAGGGTCTGTATTCCCATCAAAAAAACCATCGGTTGTATTTAGTACTTGCCAATGCTCTAAATTATCTCTACCAGGAGCAGCATAACCTAAATCTAAATCTTTATTTTGGATACCTAATGCAGCATAACCTTGTGCCCAGTTTGTACATATTGGTTTGTCTTGTAGGTGAAACTCAATAATGTTAGTAGTTTCAAAAAAAATCATTTGGTGTGTTGCATATCCTGTGGCATTACCACAACTATACATTGGCATGTGATGAAATCCTAATATAAAATAACGCTCTCCAACAGCACCTAAAATATCCCAAAAAGAATAGGTGTCTGGTAAGGCTGATGAATGCGTTGGAAAGGTATCATGAAAAGGTGTTAGGATGGATTCTCGATAGGCATTCATATTTGCATTTGGGGCAATTTTCCCCATAGTATGTATTTGCCATGGAGAAAAATCTCCTGTATTGTATAATGGATAAGCAGGTGGTGTAGGATAATTTCCTGCGGTATTAAAAGAAACAGCTCCATTTGTAGATAGTCTAAAAAAGGTTCTTTGATTTCCAAAAAAACAAAAATTTAGAGGAACTCCTCCAGATGCTAATTGTTGTTCGGAAGACCATACATCATCTGCAAGTCCAGAAAGTAATGAGCCTGGGTGACCTACAAAATCTGCTGCAGTAATTTGCCCATCAAAATTGCTATCTCTTGCGTAAGGTTTTGGTTTGTATGGAATGGACTCTACTCTATATTGATCTGGACTTCCAATATCGGTATAAGTTGCTTTAACTTGTGCACTTGACACGCCACAATCAAAAACTATATGTCCTGTAAAATTATTATAGCTGTTTGTTGGTGGATAGTATCTTTTTATTATTGGTTTTGAACCAGATATATCCTGAGAAAAAGTTTTATTTGAAATAAAAAAAATAGCAACTATAAGTAATAATACATGTTTCTTCATAATATAGAGAGATAAATAATTAAGAATTGTGCAATTTAATAAAATTTGTTACAAATTACAAATTTGTATAAAAATAAGCCTATTTATTATAGAATTGAGAGAAAACCGAAGGTAATATTGAAATTATTGATAATTTGGTCTTCTATAAAGAGTGTTACAAAAAAACTAAGAAATCTTGTAAATCTGATTTGGATTTACAAGATTTCTTTAAGCTATATTTTTAGCATAAAACTATTAACCTAAGTATTTTGTTTTTAGAATTGGAAAGTAAATCCTCCTCTAATTTGCATACCTAGAAATCCAAATTGATTTACTTGTTGAGCATATTTGAATCGTCCACCTAAATCTGTCATTGCATCTCCTTTAGTATCTACTTCATCAGGATAAACATTTAATGCGTTATTTACTACAAGGTTGATTTTCATCCAATCGTATAACTTATATCCTAAAACAATGTCTGTTATTACTTTACCTCCAAACTCTTGGTCTTTTTTGTAATCTGTGGGATGTTGCCATGTTACAGGTCCAAAAAGTGTATTATTTAAAGTTACATTAAACTTTTCTTGCTCAAAATTAATACCTAATAATCCTTTAACAGCTGGTCTTGATAAATCTACTCTATTTTTATCCGTTCTATTTAAAATCGTATAGTTACTTAAAGAATTAGGAGTTTTTACATCGCCAATTATTTTGGTGTCATTCCAATTTACAGCAAGATTAAATCCTAGCACTCCTTGTTTAAATCTTATATTACTATAAGATGCTGTTAGGTCTATTCCTTGAGTTTCGGTATCTAATGCATTTGTAAAAAATCGAATATTATCTACATTTTCACTAGCTAACAATTGTTCAACATTATTAACTTGTATATTGTTATCGGCTCCTAAATCGCTACTTAACATTACTCTATTATCCACGCTTATTTTATAAACATCGATAGATACAGATACGTTTTTCATTGGTTTTAATATTGTTCCAATATTGATATTTGTTGCCGTTTCTGCTTCTAAATCAGGAATACCTAATGCTTTTCTTTGTGCGTTATTTACTAATAAGGTGGTGTTATTTTGTGTATAGTTTGTAAAAATTTGCTGTAAAGCTGGAGCTCTAAATCCTGTTCCGTAAGAAGCTCTTATTGCTCCTTTGTCTCCAAGTTTATATCTTGCATTTACCTTATAGGATACATTACTTCCAACATCACTATAATTATCATATCTCGCGGCAGCTCCAATTAAAAAATTAGTGGTAACATCAAAATTTGCATTTGCATATAACCCAAAGCTATTTCTATCTTCTGTTAATTTATTTTTTACACTTATTCCATTAAAATAAGCTGTTCCGTTATTAAACCAAGATTCAATTTCTCCTGCTTTAGTTTTAAAACGTTCTTTTTTATATTCTACTCCTAATGCAATATTTGCTTTTTTAAATGTTCTAGTTGCATCTACATTTCCAATTATATTATTAAAGTGATATGCTCCTGATTCAAATTCGCTTGGCGCAGTTAACTGTGGTGAATTAGGGTCTGCTGGGTCGTAGTTTGTTGGTGTAATAAACACATCTGGATTATACGAATCGGTTACTTTAAAATCTACAGAGTTAAATCCAAAAGTTCCACTTGCATCAATTTTAAATTTACCAGCGTTAAATTTAACACCAAAAATATCCATATTATCTACAATATCTGTTCTTAAACGTGGTTGAAATCCATTGTATGCTTCTCCATTTTCATGAAAGACATGGTAAGGATCATCCATCATATATGGTGTATTATATAGTGTAAAAGAGCTTCCTCTTCTAATTCCGCCACCAACAGAACCGTAAAGTTCTCCTTTGCCATTTTTAAATGGTAGAGTACCATTAAAATATACGTTACCAGTATTCATATCTGGTTGTCCAACAGTCATTCCTAAATCTGGATTATCTTTTATCCATTGGTTTGCTCCTGGATAAGTACCCGTATTAAAGATTGTATCTACACCTGGTTCTCCTGCTCTATCTGTATGTTCTTGGTGTTGTAAACTAATGGTATAATTTACTTTTCCTCCATTGGTTTTGTGTGTAAATGTTCCATTGATATCTCCTCCAACTTCAAATCCATCGCCGCTCGATGTTATTCCTGAATTTATGGTAGCTGTTGTAATATCTGTACTCTTTTTAAGAACAATATTAATTACTCCTGCGATCGCATCGGAACCATACATTGCGGATGCACCATCTCGTAAAACTTCGATATAATCAATTGCAGCTGTAGGAATACTTGTCATATCTGTACCTACTTCTCCTTTTCCTTGTGTATCATTAATATGTGTAATAGCGCTTAAATTTTTACGTTTTCCATTAACTAAAACGAGCATTCTACTTGGTCCTAAACCACGCAAATCGGCAATATCATAATGTGTTGTTGCATCTGCATGAGTTTGATTTGTAGCGTTATAGGTAGGTGATTTATAGGTTAATAATTCATTAAGTGTTATTTTTCCACTCTTTGAAAAATCTTTACTATTAATAAAATCAATTGGATTTGGTGAATCTAAAACAGTTCTAGATTTTGCTCCATTACCAGTACTTAATCTTTTTTCAAAATCTAAATTTTCTTCTTTTAATACTATTGAAATGGCATCTGTATTGGTGATTTTTACTTCTTTTTCAACAAAACCTATTGCATTTGCACTTATTGTTGTTGGTAAAATACTTAATCTTAAAGTAAAAGCCCCATCTTTATCTGTTAAAGTGCGGTTGGTAGTTCCTTTTTCAATAATGTTAATGTATGGTATTGCTACTCCATTTTCATCTTTTACGGTACCTGTAATGGTTTGTGCTATCATAAAAACAGGGAGTAAAAATATGAAGACCAGTACAAGCTTTTTGATTTGAATCCGTTTCATCAATTGTATATTTGGTTAATTAGGAAACAAATATTGCGATTATATTTTGTTTAAACAAGTTTTCGTTTTATTATTTTATGAAATAAGTTCATTTTTATTTCGTTTTACAAAGAATAATCTGTTGGTTTTAATAATTAATTCTAAAAATAGTATTTTAGCCGACTATTTTAAACAAATGATGAGAACTATTTTAATACTGATTTTTGCTTCTATTTTTTTATCCATAACTGCACAAAATCCTGAAGAAAATTTGGATAATGAAACTTTAAATGATACGGTTATAAATACAGATAGTCTTGGTAAAATAAAACCAATGGTTGATACTGTAATTGCAACATCTATCCATAATGATAAAAGAGATAGTATTCGCGTTGTTTTACCCAATAATAACATCGCTAAAGATAAAATCGAAAACACGCCACCCACATACACCGAAAAGATTATAAATGACGATTTAACGATAATTTCTGATGATGCTTATGCGAAAAAAATTGATGCATTATGGTTTAATGAATTACAAAATTCATCTTTAAATATTGCTGCAAATGATGCCATGCACACTACAATGGTTAATTCGGATTTAGATACCGAAACATTAAAGCAACGATTGGCATATTTGAATAGTAAAACACCTTTTAATGTTGAATATAACGAATCTTTAGAGCGTATTATAAAATCTTTTATTAAAAATAGAAAAGAGAGATATGGTACTTTTTTAGCAAAATCCAAATATTATTTTCCTTTAATTGAAGAAAAATTAGCAAAATATAATATTCCTTTAGAAATGAAATATTTAGCAGTAGTTGAATCTGCTCTTAATCCAACAGCAAAATCTCCAGTTGGTGCTACTGGACTTTGGCAATTTATGTACCAAACAGGAAAACAGTTTGATTTAAATGTAAGTTCTTATGTAGATGAACGTAGCGATGTGTTAAAAGCTACAGAGGCTGCTTGTAAATATTTAAAATCGCTATATAAAATATTTGGAGATTGGGATTTGGCATTAGCTGCTTATAATTCTGGTCCTGGAAATGTAAGTAAAGCTATTAGACGCTCTGGTGGTTCAAAAAATTATTGGAATATTAGACATCATTTACCTAGAGAAACAGCAAGTTATGTTCCTTTATTTTATACTACAATGTATATTTTTGAATATGCAGATGCACACAATATTCACGCTACAGAACCTACAATTCAACATTTTGAAACAGACTCTATACAAGTACGGAGACAAATTACTTTTGACCAAATTACACAGGCAATTCCTGTTACCAAAAACACGTTAAAATTTTTAAATCCGCAATATAAACTTGAAATTATTCCTGTTATTAAAGGTAGAAATTACAGCTTGGTTTTACCAATAGATTTAATTGGTCCGTTTGTACAAAATGAAGATCGTATTTATGCTTTTGCAGATGCAGATGATGCCAAAAGAGAAAAACCATTACCAAAATATACCGAAATGAATAATCGTATTCGATATAAAGTACGAAGTGGTGATTTTTTAGGTAAAATTGCTCGAAAATTTGGCGTTAGTGTTGCAAAAATTAAACGTTGGAATGGTATGCGATCTACAAAACTTAGAATTGGACAGCGCTTAGTTATTTTTCCAAGACGAATGTAAGATTAAATTAATAAACCCAAACTTGAGCTAAAACTTATTTACAGTTTTTATCTTTTCATAAAAGTTTCTTCGTAGTTATTTGTAGCCAAATAATCTTCTTTTAAGGTTTTTAAATACGAAATTACCTTTTCTTTATTTTTATAATTTGATGCTAAACAATCCAAACTATCTGCGCTTGTAATGGTTATAACAATATACCAATCTCCTTTTCGTGAAGTATAAAAATTTTCTAATAATGGGTCTTGCGATTTTACGGCTAAATCTGTTGCTATTGGTACCAAATTTAAAGTTTTGGTTGTTCTTTCTACTTCGTAAAAGGCTAAATAATAGGCTTTATTATTAATTTTAAAAGGGTTGTAATTTTCTGATGTTTGATTTTCAAATCCTAATTTTGCTTCTATATACTGGTAAAATTCATTTGCATCTTTTGGATCTTTAAAAACGAAAGCGTTTTGATTTGGTAGATTGCGCTTAAATTTCTTTGCTTTAGTTATTTTATAATTTTCAATTTTTGGCGCTACTTTTAATGGTATGCACGAGTAAAATAGCGTTATTATTAATAGGATTTGTAAGTATTTCATCATAAAATTTTAAGTTGTATTTTATGTACAATAATTATGCCTAAAATTTCTTTTTATAAAAAAATACTTTGTAGGATTTGAATTTTCTGTTTTTCAGGTTCCATCCATTTTAAATCGCACGTAAAACCTCTAAAGCCTTTGTAACACTATATAACCACTTTATACAAACAGAATTAAATAAATCTACTACTTGCTCAGGAATTTTATAAAAAATTTAATTACTTTTTGTGTAAAGT
>WFMU01000108.1 GCA_015488935.1 Flavobacteriaceae bacterium
ATATAAATACGTTCTATTTCCCTTTTTCTTTGTTATAAATTATTCCCATAAACATAGCTATGCAAAGAATTTATGCCTCAAAAAAGAAAAATATATTCTAATTTATTTATAACGTATTTTGCTTCACAATTGGTATTATTTTTTAAGTAACTTCTTAATAATTGTTTGTCCGTTTTCTAAAGTAATTTTTATCATAAGTACCTGTCCTTTTTGTAATTTTACAGGCATGGTAACTTGTGTTTGTTTCGTTTTTAAATCTTCTAGTTTCTGACCTATTACATTAAATACTTGCACATTTGTTATTACAGTATCGCTTTTAGAGTTTATAGTGAGGTTATCTATTGTATCTACAATAAAAATATCATGTTCAGAAACATAATCTGCAATTGCAGCCGTACCTTGTCTAAAGGTTATTTTAAATCGGTCTGTGTAATTTCCAGCAGGTAAATTTAATACAACATCACTCGTCAAGTTGTAATACATATTGGTACTAGTATCTTTTAAATAAACGGTATTTGGCGTAAAATTTTCAATTGCATCAACTCTAAAAGTAACATTGCGTTGTTGGTCTAATACAACATGTAATGGTATGGTAATAGTTTCTACAAAATCTTCGATACCAGTAATTACAAAATCATTGGTGTTATTATTTACTTTTAAGGCAATATCTGTTGGTCGCATGTCGTACATAATGGCATCATAACCTTCGTCATAATTATTTGTTAATCCTCTAAAACCAACTGCTAACTGTCTGTGAAATGTATTTGTTGCATCAATATTAAAATCAAATCCTAATCGTAAAATAGGAAAAGGAGCATCATCTTTACTATAAAATGGAGCAGAGGTATTAAATCTTCGTTGCGAATTTTTAAATTGTATGGTTCCATTTACAATAGCATCAATAAAAAATCCTTGTGCTACAGGAATATATCTTTCTGGTGTTGCACCTCCATTGTATGCTGTACCAATTCCTATTGCACGAGTTGCATAGCCTCCCAAGTAAGAATTTCTAATGTGTGAATTTGAATTATCATTAGTGCCATCCCAAAAATACAAAGTACTTATTACACCTGTATTGTTTAGTAAAAACACATCTCCATCTAATGCAGATGGATATGGGTTTCCGAGTAAAGTTGATTTTCCTCCTGTAACAGTAACCGAATAATTACCATCATTTGGCTTTCCAACAAAAGTATAATTTTGCCCGTTTGCACCAGAGCTTTTCATATTATAACCAATTGCTGGATTGTAGGTAGTATTCTCGTTACCATGTCTATCCCATTCTACATCATCTACTAATTTTGCTAACCAGTATTTACTTATACTTATTGGTGTTGTGGTTGCTCCATCATAGCCAGTTACAAAATTAATATTTGGTGGTGTAGAGCTTATACTTGTAGGAATTGTTCCATCTTTCATAGCATTGGCAATAGTATAGGTGTTTCCTGTTGTTGTTACAGGTGATGTCCAATATCCAGATTGGTAAATATTTGTTAATGCTCCTTTTCTATCGATATATAATTTTCCTGTTCCTGTAACTAAACTTGTTCCTGTATGTGTTTGAATAAGTTGTGAAGTTCCTAATAATCGAATATCGCCATTCATTTTTACACTACCAGCAACCGTAAGTCGCAATCCAGAATTAACTACTAAAAGACCATTTGCTTCTACTTCTACCTCTCTTACATTACATCCTTGTGTTAGTGGTAATAATCCGTTTGCAGTACTTTTAACCAAAAGTTTATAGCAACCATCTGTTGTATTTGGTACGTTTGCAAAACCAGAACCGTTATAAAATCTTGTTCCATCAACAACTATTTTGTCTATATATTCAAAAGTAAAATAATCACCATCCGTAAAGGAAACTAAATCTGCGGTATATTTTCCTCCAGAAAAGGTCATATTATACGTAGTTTTTGTTGCAAAAGAGGCATCGCTACTTACAATTAATTTTAATTCATTACAGCCATTTGCACTTAGGAATGTAAGGTCAGACTTATTTACACTCACGCTAACAGTTCCTAAATCATTTCTTTTACTTATTCGCCATTTACTATTTAACCGTTCTACATACGTTGCTGTTGTAGAAAAATTATAGGTTGGATTTTTAGTTTCTTCGCCCCAAAATAAAAACGTGTCATTTGCTAATGAAGATGGTGTATTTATTTGTACAATTCCAGTTCCTTTGGAGTCGGTATGATTGGTGCCATTTGCAGCTTGTCCGATTCCAGCAACATTATGGTCAAAATCTCCATTGGCAGTATTGTCTTGTGTGTAAAAATCATTTCCATTTAACGAATAGGCATATTTTGCAGCTAAATAATTTCCCACAATAATGCGTTCGGCTTCATTAAGGACAACATCGTACATAATTATTTCGCCAATATCTCCTTTAAAAAAGTAGTTTGCAGTACTTTCGTTTCTTCCTGCTCCAACTCTAAGCGGTCTTGTTGTATTCTTTTTTAAAATATAGGTGTTTTGTGCATCTAAAGCACCATTAATAAACAATTTTTTATTATTGATACCAATTTCGGCATACGATAACATTTGCTGTGCCCAATTACCAGCAGTAGCCGTATTACCAGTAGTTACATTCCAACCACCTGTTATTTTACCATTCCAAAACTGCCAATAATTACTTGTTGGTCTTGCGTATAGTATATAACCTTCTGTAGGTGTTCCTGTAGAATCATCTCTACTAGATATTACTGCTTTGTACTTTGTACTTGATGTAACATTTGTTGTTGAAAAAACAGTAAATTCCGATGGATTTAATGTTGCTGAATATGCGGTTTGAAAATAATGAGAAGTTCCATTAAAGTGCATTGCTGGATAATTATTTACAGCTGTTGCATTAAAAATGGCACCATTTCCAGCATTAAAATCAAATCCATATCCAGATTTATCGTTCCAATTTGTTATTGTTGTACCACTTGTTGCAGTAATAGTATTTGCATTTAACCACAATACTAGGTTCGAAGTTCCATCTGTTGTACCAATACCTCCCGGACCAGTTTGTCCGTATAAAAAATTTATAAAAATAAGGGAAATTAGTACAGTAATATTTTTCATGATGTAGGGTTTTGGGCGCAAAGGTAATGTTTTTTTAAATTTTATACACAATTGTTTAAAGTGTATGTCTATTTTATTACTTTAGCCTTTTAAATCTAACGTATGAAAAATCAACTTTCAGATAGAATAAATCGATTACCTGTTTCGCAAACTTTGGCAATGGCTGCTAAAGCGAGAGAATTAAAATTACAAGGGAAAGACATCATTAGTTTAAGTTTAGGAGAGCCAGATTTTAATACGCCTGATTTTGTAAAGGATGCTGCCATAAAAGCAATAACCAATAATTACAATTCATATACACCTGTTAATGGTTATATTGCTTTACGCGAAGCTATTTGCCGAAAATTTGAACGCGATAATAAATTGCGTTATAATATAAATCAAATTGTAGTATCTACAGGAGCAAAACAAGCACTTGCAAATGTTGCTATGGTATTATTAAATCCTGATGACGAAGTTTTATTACCTGCTCCATATTGGGTAAGTTACGAAGCGATGATTAATTTAGCCGAAGGTATTCCTGTTCCAATAGCAACCACAATTGATAATGATTTTAAAATTACACCACAGCAATTAGAAGCTGCTATAACACCAAAAACCAAACTAATCTTTTTTAATTCGCCAAACAACCCAAGTGGTTCTGTTTATAGTAAAGAAGAATATAGAGCTTTGGCAGATGTTTTGGTAAAATACCCAAATATTTATATTATTTCTGATGAAATTTATGAGCATATCTTATTTAAAGGAACAAATTTTAGTTTTGCTCGATTTAAAGATATGTACAACCGTACCATTACGGTAAATGGCGTATCTAAATCATTTGCCATGACTGGATGGCGTATTGGTTATATTGGTGCTCCAGAATGGATTGCAAAAGCGTGTAATAAAATGCAAGGACAAATAACCTCTGGTGCTAATTGTATTGCACAAATGGCAACTATTGCAGCACTTGATGCTCCTGTTTCTAAAATTAAATTTATGGTAAATGAGTTTAAAACAAGACGCGATTTGGTTTTGGATTTACTCTCAAAAATTAAAGGATTTAAATTAAATGAACCTGAAGGAGCATTCTATGTTTTTCCGAATATTTCGTATTATTTTGGTAAAACCATTGCTGGAAGTAAAATTAACAATGCTTCTGATTTTTCTTTATTATTACTCGAAAAAGCTAATGTAGCAACCGTTACAGGAGAAGCTTTTGGAGCTCCAAATTGCATTCGTTTGTCGTATGCTACTTCGCAAGATTTATTGGTAGAAGCTATAAAGAGAATTAGTAATTTATTAAATTCCTAATGTTTCAAATACAAAATAGTACCGTAGCGGATATAAACGAAATATTCCGTTTATACCAGATTGCAAGAGATTATCAGAAGCCGAGATATAAAGTAGTTTGGCCGCTGTTTGAGCAAAGTTTAATAGAAAAAGAAATTGCAACCAAACACCAATGGAAACTTTTAATCGGTGGTAAAATTGCTTGTATTTGGGCAACTACATTTAACGATGCTCTAATTTGGGAAGAAAGAGATAAAGACCCTTCGGTATATATTCACAGAATTGCAACTAATCCTGATTTTAGAGGACAAAATTTAGTTAAAAAAATGGTAGATTGGTCTATTAAATATGCTACAAAAAACAATAAAAAATTTGTCCGTTTAGATACCGTTGGCGAAAATGAAAAATTAATTCAACATTATAAAAAATGTGGTTTTACCTATTTGGGACTTCATAAATTAAAAAACACACAAACCTTACCTACACATTATACGATAGATGATGTTGCCTTATTTGAAATTAAACTTTAATTATTATGACATATACTATAAATTTCCATACCAAATGGGCTGATTTTGATGCAAATAAACACATGCGTCATACAGCATATAACGATTATGCAGCCGAAGCACGTCTCCGATTTTTAAAAGAAAATGGTTTTGGTATTGCTATTATGGAACAACATAATGTTGGTCCGATTTTATTTTCTGAAAATACCATCTTTCATAAAGAAATAAAACTCGGTGAAGACATTTCGTTAAAATTATATTTAGAAGCATCCTCCAAACAAGGCGAACGTTTTAAAATAAGACATCTAATTTTTAAAGAAAATGGCGATTTAGCGGCAACAATATCCGTATATTTAGCATGGATAGACTTGAGTAAACGCAAATTAACCGTACCTCCAAAACAGATTTTAGAAACCTTAAAACACATCGATAAAACGGAAGATTTTGAAGAAATAATCCTTCGTAAAAAATAAAAACTATGAAAAATAGAAAAGTCCTTTATGTCGTATTTACCATAGTTATTGCTTCTTTTTTATATCTACAAAACGAGCGTAACATTGCAAATGATACGCCTGTAGATAATGATGGAATTACAGATGTAATCGCAAACGAATCGTTTCATTTTTTACCAACCTCTACTACAAAGCAAATAATAAAACATCAATATTATACTTTATCGTATAACGAAAAATACGAACAAGCAGAATGGGTTGCCTATGTTTTAACACCTTCGTACTTAAAAAAAATAGACCGTAAAAGACCTTATTTTATTTACGATAAAAAAGTAAAAACAAAATCTGCAAATTATCGTAATTATAAACAATCTGGTTACGACAGAGGGCATCTTTGTCCTGCTGGAGATATGCGCTTTAGTAAAGAGGCTTTTAATGATACTTTTTACACTTCTAATATCTCGCCACAAAACCACGATTTTAATGCAGGTATATGGAATAGACTAGAGCAAAAAGTTAGATACTGGACTAAAAAATACGGAAAACTCTACGTGATTACTGGTGGTGTTTTAAATGGGAAATTAAAAACTATTGGACAAGAAAAGGTTGCTGTACCAGATTATTTTTATAAAATTTTATTGGACAATACAGAACCTGATGTAAAAGCAATTGCCTTTTTAATACCTAATAAAAATGTTAATGATGCACTGTATAAATATGTTGTATCTATAGATAAAATAGAACAACTTACTGGTATTGATTTTTTTCCTGCTTTACCAGATACTATTGAAAATAATCTCGAATCTAAAAGTGATTACAAAGGTTGGAGTTTTAGATAATATTTTTTGTAAAGTTGTTTTGCCAAAACAACTTTACAAAAAAACAAGACAAAACAGCTTTACTATCATAGTTTTATATCTTGTTGAACTTTCCTGTGCTACGTCTTGTTTTTTGTTGCCTTTTCGAGTCAACCTATATCAGAACGAAACAATTCAAAACTCAAAACCCAACATGCAATCCCGAAATTTAGGGGCAAAATAAACTTTATGATTAGTGTTGACCACAAAAGTCAATTTATATGAGAACTTACATCTTACATTTTATTGTCTAAAAAACGAAGCGCTCATGTCTTTTTTGCCAGACAACAATGTTTTACAGTAAAAATTACTGTAGTTACTTACTAACTATGAATATAAAAATATATATTTGTATAGTTTCAAAAAAAGAATATGGATAATACATTATTACAAAAACTATTTAATGCACATCAAAATAAGCGATTTATACCGTCCAGAAATGATATTGGTACCATAATGAATGATTTATTAGGAGTCCTTTTTCCACAACATGCAGATTATGAGATTTCAGATATTTCCGAAATTAAAAGCAAATTAGTACAGGTAAAAAGTAAACTTAAAAAAATTATTAAAAATTTGAATAATACTGATAATACCGATGCTTTAGTTTCGCAATTTTTTGATAATCTCCCAACGGTTTATGAATCTCTTTTAAAAGATGCTGAGGCTATTTGTAAAGGAGACCCTGCAGCTTTTGATATACAAGAAGTAATTCGAATTTATCCAGGTTTTTTGGCAATATATTACCATAGAATAGCACATGAATTTTACAAAATGAATATTAATTATTTACCTCGAATATTAAGTGAAAATGTACATAGTAAGACTGGTATAGATATTCATCCTGGAGCAAAAATTGGAGATTATTTTTGTATCGATCACGGTACAGGTATTGTAATTGGAGAAACTACCACCATTGGTAATTGGGTAAAAATATATCAAGGAGTTACGCTTGGTGCGTTAAGTGTAGAAAAAGGAATGGCAAAAACTAAAAGACATCCTACTATTAACGACCATGTAGTTATTTATGCTGGAGCAACTATTTTAGGAGGAAAAACAATAATCGGACATCACAGTATTGTTGGCGGTAATACATGGCTTACACGATCTGTAGCACCGAATTCAAAAACATATTATAAAGGGTAATTATTATGCATACAATACTAGATTTAATTGGAAATACTCCGTTAGTTGAAATTAAAAATTTACAACAAAATCCAAAAGTTAAAATTTTTGTAAAAATAGAAGGGCAAAATCCCGGAGGTAGTGTTAAGGATAGGGCTGCTTATAGTATGATTAAAGGGTTTGTGAATAGTAAAAATTATACTAAAGATAGTAAACTTATTGAAGCTACTAGTGGTAATACTGGTATAGCACTTGCCATGATTGCTCAACAATTTAATTTACCAATTAGTTTGGTTATGCCTGACAACGCTACCAAAGAGCGAATTTTAACCATGAAAGCTTACGGTGCTGAAGTTATTTTAACTCCAGCCGAAAAAACCATTGAATATTCAAGAGCTTATGCTATAGATTTGGCAAAAAATGAAAACTATTTTGTCCTTAATCAATTTGAAAATGACGATAATTGGAAAGCACATTATCGTACTACTGGTCCAGAAATTTGGAACGATACTAACAATAAAATTACCCATTTTGTTTCTGCTATGGGAACTACAGGTACTATTATGGGTGTTTCTAGATATTTAAAAGAACAAAATAAGAACATACAAATTGTAGGTACACAACCCAAAGAAGGTTCTAGAATTCCCGGTATTAGAAGATGGTCTCCTGAGTTTTTACCTAAAATATTTGATAAAAATCGTGTAGATAGCATTATTGATGTTACACAAGAAGAAGCAATTTATACCATGCGAAATTTAGCAAGTAAAGAGAGTGTTTTTTGTGGTATGAGTAGTGGTGGTGCCATGAGTGCTGCTCTAAAACTTGCCAAAACACTAGATGAGGGTCTTATTGTTACCGTAGCTTGTGATAGAGGTGATCGCTATCTCAGTTCTGGTATTTTTGAATAAATGAAATAAACTTTTGTAATTGGTATAAATACTTTTGTAGAAAAATATATTGTTTTATTATTCCATTTATGTTGTTGCATTACTGCTTTGTATTCCATGGAATTTACTAAAATAACATTCTTTTTATACTAATTATGGTTGCTTTAAAAAAAGAAATAGAATTATCAGGATTTTCCCAACTCAAAAAGCAATAAATCTTCCACTTCATTTGGAACTTTAAAAAAACCAACATGTGTAAACCCTAATTTAAGTAATAAATTTTGCGAATTGGTATTTTCTTTAATGGTAATAGCTTTAAGTTTTGTTAGATTATGCTGTGTAAAAGCAACTTCAACTAATTTTTTAGCAGCTTCGTAGGCATATCCTTTTTTATGAAATTCTGGTAAAAAAGCAAAACCCAAATCTACAGAATCTAAATCATCTCGTTTATACAAACCACAAGAACCAATTTTTACATTATCCGATTTTCGAATTACCGTATTATTAGAAAACCCTAATTTTTGATATTGTGGAATCATTTTAGCAAGAATATAAAACCGTGCATCTTTAACACTACGAATGTTTCTATCGCCAATATTTGTAATCCATTGTGGTGTATTCATCAACTCAAAAATAAAGGCAGCATCGTCTGTGGATGTTGGTTTTAGTACTAATCTTTCCGTTTCAAAATCCATATTTTTTATAATTTACACGAGAAAATATAGATATTTTCTCGTGTAAATGTAGTTATTTTTTCTTTCTTTGGATGTAAAATAAAACAACAATTCCAATTAGTAATAATGGCCAAATATAAGTGATACCAATAATTATATTTTCAATTAATTTCCAACCATAAGAAAAACCATTTTTTATTTTGTTAGAAAAAGTTTTGGTATAACTTACAGGTTCTTCTTTGTAATTTACAGTTTCGTATAAATTTACTTCAATAGTGCTTAACGATACTTTGTTGGTTACATATTGCAATTTTCCCTGAGCAGCTTCTATCTCTTCTTGAATAACACGCAATTTTTCTTCCGTTGCAAGTATTTCCTCTACTGTTTTTGCTCTTTTTCGAAGTATAGTTTCGTAGCGTTGCTTAATTTCTATTTTGGTTTTTAAACGTGTTTGAATATCAATATATTCTTCGGTAACATCTTTAGATGTAATGTTTTCAAAATCGATAAACTCAGCAAATTTCGAAATAGAATCCATAATAACATCAAAGTTGTTTTGTGGTATTTTTATGGTAAATCTATTTTCTTTTTTATATAGATTATTACTGAATCGTAAGTCCGAAATATAACCATTTTGCAAGGTTACTAAGTTGTTAATTTTTTTTGTAATACCCTTTACATCTTTCACTTGATATTTTACACTCGCAGAGCGAATTATTTTTAAGTTTTGCTTTTTTATTTCTAAAGTTTCTAATTTTTTATCTTCTGCTATTGCTTTATGACTTTCGTTTATAGCAACTTCGGCAACAGCCATAT
>WFMU01000109.1 GCA_015488935.1 Flavobacteriaceae bacterium
CAATTCTATTGTTGTTTTTTTCTCAATCTATTGTTTTAATATCTCTTGAAACGTTCCTAAAACGACTTTATTATATCTTATGTTAATTTTCTTAATGTTTTCCACCATCTTTCAGGTATATTCTGGTTATTTGCCTCTAAATAATCTTCATAAGCACATGGTATTAACGTTTCTTTTTTAAATTTATTGTTGGTTATTTCCATCCACCATCTGTCACTTTTGTTACTTTTATAAAAATTTATTGTATCGTTATCGATTGGTACAATATATTTTACAAACTCTTTTTTTGAACCGAAAGGATATTCTTTTATTCGAAAATTAACTCCTTCAACAAAATACCAAACCATTTGTGCTATTAATTGTGCTGTTTGTTTTTTATCATCTAATTTTTCGTTGTATTCAAATATTCCTAAAGAAGATACTTTATCGCTTATACCTGCATATCGCAATATGGTACACATTTCTTCGCCATAAAACCCGTTTGGTGTAGTATTGTTATTTGCTGGTGCTTCTGTTTTCCGCAAAGCACTTATATCTACACTTACTAAATCGGCATCTCTAAGTATTGGCTCTACCAATGCTATATTTTTATTTACTACGCCTAAACGATAACAATCAAAATATAATTTTTCTATTAAATCGATTTCTTCTTGTGCATTAAAGAATGTTTGGTATCCAATATTACTAAAATTAAATAAATTATTTGGTTGTTCCATTACAATTTTACTGAGGTAACATCTCGAGTTTAACTCGTTATCTAGTTGTCCTAAGTCAAATTTATTATCTACAGATACTAAGTTTACGGTCTGTTCTAAATTATCGTAAGCTCTATACATGGCATAGGTTAACGATTGACTTCCGCCAAGTACTATTGGTATTATATTGTTTTTTATTAAAAAACTTATTATTTCTTGTATTGCAAAATGGGTATCGTTTTGTGTTGCTCCTTTTTTTATATTACCGATATCTGCTATTTGCAAATGCCAATTTCCTGCATATAAACGGTATAATTCGCTTCTAATATTAAAAAAACTTGTTCCTGCTCCTTCATTATTTATTGCTCCTGTATCATCACAAACACCAAAAATGGCAATGGATACATTATTTTTTAATTCTGGAAAATTTTTTTTTGTATAAAAGGCAATTTTTGAACCTAAACGCATATCTACATAAGAATTCACTTCTTCAATAAGTTGATTCGAAATAGGGCTTAGATAATCGGATAGCATTTGTATGGTCTAATTTTTATATTATTTTTTCTTTGCGGTTCTTTTTTTGGCTGGTTTTCTCTTTTTTGTATTCTTAGCAATAATTTCTTTTACTTGTTCTAAAGTCATTTTTTCTACTTTAGTGGTCTTAGGTAATTCTATTTTTTTATTCTTTCCATGAATAATATTAAATCTTCCCCATCGTGCTTTTTCTAAACGAATAGTACCATCTTCCCAACTATGAATAATTTTATCTATATCTTTTTGCTTTTTGGTTTCGATAAGTTCTTCGATATCTGCTTGTGTTAAATTGTCGTAATCGTACTTTTTATTTACATTGATAAATGTATTGTTCCATTTTATAAATGGTCCAAAGCGTCCTACTCCTTTTTGTACAGGCATTCCTTCATATTCTGCTATTGGTGCATCTGCTTTGCGTTTTGCTTCAATTAGTTCTATTGCTTCTTCTAAGTTTAGCTTTAATGGATCGTCTCCTTTTGGAATGGATATATATTTATCTTCAAACTTTACATAAGGTCCAAAACGGCCATTTGCCACAATGACTTCTTTTCCTTCATAACTTCCTAGATTTTTTGGCAATAAGAATAAATCTAATGCTTCTTCTAAAGTAATGGTGTTTAGATTTTGATTTGGATTTAAACTTGCAAATACTTTATTTTCATCGTCTCTATCGCCAATTTGTGCCATTGCTCCAAATCGTCCTAAACGCACTAAAATCGGTTTTCCAGATTTTGGGTCAGTTCCTAAAATACGCTCTCCAGATTCTCTTTCTGCATTTTCTTTTACATCTTCAACGGTTAAATGGAATTCTTTATAAAATTCTTTAATCGTATCTATCCATTCTTTATTTCCTTCGGCGATTTCATCAAAATCGGATTCTACTTTTGCGGTAAATCCGAAATCTAAAATATTTGAAAAGTTAGCTACTAAAAAGTCATTTACAATCATACCAATATCTGTTGGCATTAATTTTCCTTTATCAGCTCCTGTAATTTCTTTTAAAGTTTTATCTGTAACTTCGTTATTCTTTAAGGTTAGCTGCACATAGTTACGTTCTACTCCTTCTATGGCAGATTTTTCTACATAACCTCTTCTTTGTACGGTTGATATTGTTGGTGCATAGGTAGATGGTCTTCCGATACCTAATTCTTCAAGTTGTTTTACCAACGATGCTTCTGTAAATCTTCCTTTAGATCTTGTATAACGTTCTGTTGCTGTAATATAATTTACATGTAACTGCTCTCCTATGGTCATTTTTGGAAGCATTCCTGCTTGTTCTTCTTCTTCGTTATCTGTTCCTTCTAAATATACTTTTAAAAATCCATCAAATTTAATTACTTCGCCGTTTGCGGCTAAAATTTCTTTATTTCCTGTTGATTTTATCTTTACGTTTGTTCTTTCTAATTGTGCTTCGCTCATTTGCGATGCAATGGTACGTTTCCATATTAAACTATACAAACGGTCTTGGTCATAATCTAACGAAACCGTATGTCTAGTCATATCTGTTGGTCTAATTGCCTCATGTGCTTCTTGTGCACCTTTAGATTTAGATTTATAATTTCTTGGTTTGCTATAAGCTTCTCCAAAAGATTTTTTAATTTCTTGTGCTGCTGCTTCTTTTGCTTCACGCGATAGATTTACCGAATCGGTTCTCATGTAGGTTATTAATCCTGCTTCATATAATCGTTGTGCCATCATCATTGTTTTTGCAACTGGAAAATATAATTTTCGAGATGCCTCTTGTTGTAATGTTGATGTTGTAAATGGTGCTGCTGGTGATTTTTTTGCTGGTTTAACTTGTAAATCCGAAACACTAAATTCTGCATTTATGCAAGATTTTAGATAGCTTTCTGCTGCTATTCTTGTTTCAAAATTCTTTGGTAATTTTGCTTTGAATTTTTTACCATTTGTATTTGAAAATTCTGCATCTATACGGTAACTTGCTTTGGTTTTAAATTCTTGTATTTCTCTTTCGCGTTCAACAATTAATCGCACTGCTACAGATTGTACTCTACCTGCCGATAATCCACCTTTTACTTTACGCCATAATACTGGCGATAATTCATAACCAACCAAACGATCTAATACTCTACGTGCTTGTTGTGCATTTACCAAATTATAATCTATTGTTCTTGGGTTTTCTACTGCCTCAATAATAGCATCTTTTGTAATTCTATTAAATGTAATACGCTTTGTTTTATCACTTTTCAATTTTAATTGCTCTTGCAAATGCCATGCTATTGCTTCTCCCTCACGGTCTTCATCACTTGCTAACCAAACTGTCTCTGCTTTTTTTGCCAAGGACTTTAATTTAGTTACCAATGCTTTTTTATCGGAAGGTATAATGTATTTTGGTAAAAAATCTCCATCTACATTTACACCTAATTCTTTAGCTGGCAAATCGGATATATGTCCAAAACAAGATTCTACTTGAAAATCTTTTCCAAGGAATTTTTCTATCGTTTTTGCTTTTGCTGGTGACTCTACAATTACTAAATTTTTTGCCATATATATTAAGGTATAAATGAGGAACTAATTTTTATTCAATTACTTCTATTTGGACGGCAAATGTATGTAGATTTTTTTTAATGATGCAAATTTATTTTTAAATCTGCTCATTTTTACTATCTTTACACCTATGTAAACTACTATTTACCAGTATTATGAAAAAATATTTTATCTCGCTTTTTTTATTTCTTTTTTCAATTATTGTATCTGCTCAGAGTTATACGCCAATGTTAGAATTGAATAAAACATGGAACATGTATCACTATGATGCTTATATTCCGGAGAGTGATTATGGTTTTAACATTACCTTAGATTATACAACAATAATCAATGGCAAAACATATTTTCACGCTTCTAATGGTGATTTATTTAGAGAGGATATTACAAATAAAAAAGTATATAAATTGGTTAATAATGTAGATGAATTAATTTTAGATTTTGATTTAGCTATTGGCGATGAATTAATTTCTCCTCTTGTT
>WFMU01000110.1 GCA_015488935.1 Flavobacteriaceae bacterium
ATTTATTGGTGACTAAATAGTTTCTTAAAATATTGCTGTAAGAACGGAATCATTACACTTATTTATTCTAAATTTGCCAATTAATAAATAGTCCATTAATACTATTTATCAACAAACTTAAAATTAGCTTAAAATGGCAATAAAAAATAAAGAAGAAGCATTAGATCATGTAGTTATCCGTTTTGTTGGTGACTCTGGCGATGGCATGCAACTTACAGGTATGCAGTTTACCGATACTTCGGCTATGTTTGGAAATGATGTAGCTACATTCCCAAACTATCCTGCAGAAATTAGAGCACCTCAAGGGAGTCTTTATGGTGTAAGTGGCTTTCAAGTACATATTGGTAGTGTGGAGATATGTACTCCTGGTGAAGATTTAGATTTATTAGTTTGTATGAATCCTGCGGCTTTAAAAACCAATATTGAGGCATTAAAACCCGGTCATACCATAATAGTTGATACCGATTCATTTACAAAAAAGAATTTAGAAAAAGCACTTTATGCAAGTAATCCACTAGAAGATGGAAGTTTAAATAATTATCGCGTTATCGAAGTTGCTATGACTTCATTAACCAAAGAAGCATTATCTGGAATGGGATTAGATAATAAATCTATTACACGAAGTAAAAATATGTTTGCTTTAGGAATGGTTTATTGGATGTACCATCGCGATATGGAACATACTTTAGATTTCTTTAAAAAGAAATTTGCTAAAAAGCCAATTATAGCTGAGGCAAATTCAAAAGTATTAAAAACTGGTTTCTATTTTGCTGAAACATTAGAGTTAATTCCAAATTCATATGTTATTGCGCCATCAAAAATGCCAAAAGGGCAATACCGTATTATTAATGGTAATACAGCAACGGCTTGGGGATTTTTAGCTGCTGCTGAAAAATCTGGATTGGAATTGTTTTTAGGTTCTTATCCTATTACGCCTGCTTCTGATATATTACACGAATTGGTAAAACATAAACATTTTGGTGTAAAAGCTTTTCAGGCAGAAGACGAAATTGCAGGGGTTACGTCTGCTATTGGCGCTTCTTTTGCTGGAGATTTGGCCATTACTACTACTTCTGGACCAGGTTTAGCCTTAAAAGGTGAAGCTGTTGGTTTAGCCATGATTTTAGAATTACCTTTAGTAATTGTCGATGTGCAACGTGGTGGTCCTTCAACAGGATTACCTACAAAAACGGAACAATCGGATTTGCTACAAGCTATGTATGGTCGTAATGGAGAAAGTCCATTAATCGTTATTGCTGCAAGTACGCCTGCCAATTGTTTTGATTGGGCTTACGAAGCGGCAAAGCTCACTTTAGAGCATATGACACCTGTTTTATTATTAACCGATGGATATATTGCTAATGGTTCTGAGCCTTGGAAAATAAAATCGATTAATGATATGCCTAGTATTTCGAATAAAAAAATTGCAGCAGGTAGCAATTCTGAAGCATGGAATGTATATGATAGAGATACGGAAACTTTAGCTAGAGCATGGGCTATTCCCGGCACAGAGGGTTTTGAGCATCGTGTTGGTGGGTTAGAAAAAGATAAAACTACAGGAAATGTATCATATGTTCCAAAGAACCATGAATATATGACCAAAATAAGAGCTGAAAAAGTACAACGCGTACAAAATAGTATCCCAGATTTAAAAGCAGATTTTAATGAAGAAGGTGACTTACTCGTTGTTGGTTGGGGAGGAACATTTGGTTCGTTACATTCGGCTACAAAAAAATTAGCAGAAGACGAAGGACTTAAAATAGGTCATGCGCATTTTAATTATATCAATCCGATGCCAAAAAATACAGCAGCAGTATTTGCTAAATTTAAAAAAATAATAGTTTGTGAATTAAATAATGGACAGTTAGTTATGCTATTACGAAGTAACTTTCCTGAATTTATATTTTCACAATACAATAAAATTCAAGGCTTGCCTTTTGGTGCAAATGAATTAACTCAAAAATTTAAAACACTACTATAATGGATACAGCAGTAAAAAAATATACATTTAAAGATTTTGCAAGTGATCAAGAAGTAAGATGGTGTCCTGGTTGTGATGACTATGTAATTTTAAGATCGATGCAAAAAGCACTTCCTGAAATGGGCATAAAAAAAGAAGATGTGGTATTTATATCTGGTATTGGGTGTTCTTCGCGTTTTCCGTATTATATGGATACTTATGGGATGCATAGTATTCACGGTAGAGCAGCTGCAATTGCTACTGGTACTAAACTAGCCAATCCAGAATTAAGTGTTTGGACTATAACAGGTGATGGTGATTCATTGGCTATTGGAGGAAATCATTTTATACATGTGTTAAGAAGAAATGTTAACATTAATATTATTCTTTTTAATAATGAAATTTATGGTTTGACCAAAGGGCAATTTTCGCCAACTTCATTAATCGGTCAAAAAACAAAAACTTCACCTTACGGAAATACACAACCACCGTTTTCTCCTGGTGTTTTAGCAATGGGAGCTAATGCGCGATTCTTTGCGCGATTAGCAGGAAATAATCCTAAAGAAATGACTAAAACTTTTATTGAAGCGGAAAAATTTCAAGGAACGTCTTTAATAGAAGTGATGCAAAATTGTGTTATTTTTAATGATGGATGTTTTACACAATATACAGATAAAACGGTTAGAGAAGATAAACAACTACTTGTTGAGCATGGAAAACCAATGATTTTTGGTAAAGAAAAAAACAAAGGTTTAATACTTAACGGATTAAAATTAGAAGTTGTTACTATTGGCGAAAATGGTGTTAAAGAAGAAGATATATTAATTCATAATGCAAAAGAACACGATAATACATTGCATACCATGTTGGCAAAATTAGAATATCCAATGGTTACGGGTATTATTAGAGCTTCTGAAGAGTTAACCTATGAACAACGTGAAGATGCTTTAACCAAAGAAGTTAAGGCAAATTCTAAATTTACTAAAGTAGATGATTTGTTTTTTAGTGGAGAAACCTACGAAGTGTAATTTGTCTATCTGTAGCGGTACATATAATTAAAGAAGGGTTGTCATTAGACAGCCCTTCAAAACTTAACACTATTTTCCTCTCAAAAATAGCTTCTGATGTGATTCCCCTCAAAAAACACATCGTACTCAATTGAAGTGTGCTTTTGAAGTAGCATTTTTTTTAGAATAAACATATTCTTGCAAAGAATTATTTAGCTTTATTTAAAACGTTTAAGTTTTAAATAATTAAAAACAATATTGTGTTTTAATTATTTTTATTATCTTTGCAGACAATTTTTAATGTATTTAATAACAAATTAAACTGTATTATATGTACGCAATAGTGGAAATAGCAGGGCAGCAATTTAAAGTTGCTAAAGATCAAAAGTTATTTGTACATCGTTTAAAAGAAGATGAAGGCGCTAACGTGACCTTTGACAATGTACTTCTTATAGATGATGGAGCAGTAACCATTGGCGCCCCAGCTATCGAAGGAGCAGCAGTGACTGCCAAAGTGGTAAAACACTTAAAAGGCGATAAAGTAATCGTCTTCAAAAAGAAAAGAAGAAAAGGATACAAACTTAGAAATGGACACCGTCAGTATTTAACTGAATTGCTTATTGAAGGTATCGTAGCTTCTGGTCATAAATCAGCAAAAAAAGCTGTAAAAGAAAAACCAGCCGCTAAAAAAACAGTTAAAAAAGAAACTGTTGCACCAGCTAAACCCGTAGCAGCAAAAACAGCTGTTAAAGCTAAAGCTGAAAAACCAGCAACAAAAGCAAAAGCTACTAAAAAAGCAAGCAAAGGTGATGATCTAAAAAAAATTGAAGGTATTGGACCAAAAATTGCAGGATTATTAACTGAAGGTGGTTTTGAAACATTTGCAAAATTGGCTGCTGCAGATTTAGCAGACATCAAAACAATATTAGATGCTGCAGGAAGCAGATACAGAATGCACGACCCTACAACTTGGCCAGCACAAGCAAAATTGGCTGCTGCAGGTGATTGGGATGCATTGAAAAAATGGCAAGACGAATTAGATGGCGGTAAAGCGTAATCTAGTTTTTATTTAATATTATAATTAACCTAAAACATAACACATTATGGCACATAAGAAAGGTGTAGGTAGTTCGAAGAATGGTAGAGAGTCAGAAAGTAAAAGACTCGGTGTAAAAATATTTGGTGGTCAAGCTGCAATAGCTGGAAACATCATTATTAGACAACGCGGAACACAACATCATCCTGGTGAAAATGTATATATGGGAAAAGACCATACATTGCACGCCAAAGTTGATGGATTAGTGAAATTCACTAAAAA
>WFMU01000111.1 GCA_015488935.1 Flavobacteriaceae bacterium
ATCTTAAAAAAGCATAAAAACGTTCTTTTTTAGATAATTTTAAGAAGTTATCTTGTTGTTGTTGTTTACTTTCTTTCTTTGTTGTGAAGGTTATTTTCATAAAGAATCTACGCTATATTCTACAAATTTTCTTCGATAAAAGTAGTCATTTTTTTATAAAGATGTAATCTGTCGTTACGTGCACTATAAATTCCATGTGTACGATCTGGATAAATAAACAGATCAAATTGTTTGTTTGCTTCTACCAAGGCATTTATCATGCGCATGGTATTTTGTACATGTACGTTATCATCGCCACTACCATGAATGAGTAAATATTTTCCTTTTAGTAAATGTGCAAAATTTATTGGCGAATTATCGTCATAACCACTTGCATTTTCTTGTGGTGTTTGCATATAACGTTCGGTATATATTGTATCGTAAAAACGCCATGAGGTTACTGGAGCAACGGCAATTGCCATTTTAAAAGTATCTGCTCCTTTGGTAATGGCTAGAGACGACATATATCCTCCAAACGACCAACCCCAAATACCAATACGATTTTTGTCAATATAATTGCGTTTACCGAGTTCTTTAGCTGCTTCAATTTGGTCTTCAATTTCATATTTTCCCAGTTCTTTTTGGGTTATTTTTTTAAAATCACGTCCTTTATATCCAGTACCTCTACCGTCAACACAAGCAACAATATATCCTTTTTGACTTAACATATAATACCAATAGTCGTTTGCATAATGCCAACGATTTTCTACTTCTTGACTTCCTGGTCCTGAATATTGATACATAAATAAGGGATATTTTTTTGTTGTATCAAAATTGGCTGGTTTTATCATCCACATATTAAAAGTACCATCTTTTGTGGTTATGGTAGTGAATTCTTTTTTTCCTAAATTATATGCTGCTAATCGTGATGTAACAGCAGAATTTTCTTTAATTACTTTGATTTCTTTTCCTGTTTTTGCCTCGTTTAATGTATAAATGGTTGGTGTTTCTGCATTAGAAAATGTATTGATATAATAGTTAAAACTATTACTAAAAGCAGCGGAGTTTGTTCCTATTTTAGAGGATAATTTTTGTGGATGTGTTCCGTCTATATTTACAGCTGAAATACTTCGGTTTATTGAGCCATCTTCGGTAGATTGGTAATAAATTCGCGAAGTTTTAGCATCATATCCGTAGTAATTGGTAACTTCCCAATTTCCTTTGGTTACTTGATTTATTAATTTTCCTGTTTTATCGTAGTGGTAAATATGGTTGTATCCATCTTTTTCGCTAGTCCAGATAAAAGAATTGTCTTTTAAAAAGGTAAGATTATCGGTAATATTAATATAAGCATCATCTTTTTCGTTTAAAATCAATGTGTTTTGTAAAGTGTTACCATCTACAAAAATTAAATTCAAATTATTTTGATGTCTGTTTAAAGTTGTTACACAAAGTGTATTAGCTTCATTGGTCCATTCCATTCTTGGAATGTAATATTGTTGTAGATTTCCAAGATTTATTTTTTGGTTACTTTGGGTTTGTACATTGTATAAATGTAGGCTAACTTCGGCATTATTTTCTCCTGCTTTAGGATATTTAAAAACTTGTTGTTTCGGATATAAATCCGAGCCAAAAATATCCATAGAAAATTCTGGAACATTGGTTTCATCAAAACGGATATATGCTATTTTATCGGAATTTCCATTCCATTCAAAAGCACGAACAAAGGCAAATTCTTCTTCGTAAACCCAATCTGTAACACCATTAATTATTTTATTTTTTTTGCCATCAAAAGTAATTTGTTTGGTTGTATTTGTTTTTAAATCTTTATAAAATAAATTATTCTGATACATAAATGCTACTTTATTTTCATCTGGAGAAAAAGTAGGTTCTTGGATTTTATTATCCGATATTTTTGTTAGTTTTTTAGTAGTTAAATCATAAACAAAATAAATTCCTCTCGAAGAATGACGATAAATTTGTTCGGTTTCTGTACCAATAATCAATTTATTTTCTGCTTTGCTAAATGTATAATTGTATAAAGAATTAATTCCGTTTAGCTCACGAGTACTAACTATAGTAGCTACTTTTTCTAATGTTTTGTAGCTATATTTATCTAAATTTGTACCTCTATTATTTACAACCACATAATAATCGCCTTTATTCATTGCATGAAAACCACCAAGACGTTGGGTTCTAAAAGTACCTTTAGCCCAAATATCTTCTAGGCTAATTTGCTTTTCTTTTGGTGTATTTTGTGTGGTATTACTTGTTTGTTGTGTGGTTGTGTGTGTGGTGGTACAACTAATAAAAAGAGTTGTTAAGAGCAGTAAAAAAAATATTTTTTTCATAAAAAAGGATTTTAAACTCCAAGTTTACGGATTTTAGATTAAAATTCTGTTAAAAAAGGTTAAAAACCTTATATTTGAGATAATATGCAAAGAAAGAAATCCTTTTTTATTTTTACCATTACTTTTATGTTATTTGCTGTAATTGGTACACTCACACATGAGTATGGTCATATTTTGGCAGCAAAAAGTTTTGGTTATAAAACCTATTTACATTATGGAAGTATGCATTCTGATTTAGGAAAGGAATCTTAGGACCAAAATTATTGCCTTAGATTTATTATTTCTTTTACTTTTGCGTTGAAAAATAGAAATACATGTCAAAACAAATCACAGGATTTTCAAAATTAACCAAAGAAGAAAAAATTACTTGGTTAGCAAATCAATTTTTTACAGATAAAAAACAAGGAATAGCAACTTTAAAAAGTTATTGGAATTCTAACGAAAAATTACAAAAATTACACGACGATTTTATAGAAAACACCTTATCAAATTTTTATTTTCCCTATGCTGTTGCGCCAAATTTTGTAATTAATGGTAAAGATTATACCATTCCAATGGCAATTGAAGAAAGCTCGGTTGTTGCAGCAGCAGCACTAGTTGCAAAGTTTTGGAGTACGCGAGGTGGGTTTAAAACAAAAGTGATTTCTACCACTAAAATAGGACAAGTACATTTTATGTTTTCAGGTAATGAAAGTGATTTGGTAGCTTATTTTAATTCGATTAAATCGGAATTGTTTGAAGTAACCAATAACATTACTAAAAATATGCGTAATCGTGGTGGTGGAATTTTAGATATTGAATTACGCAATAAAACCTCAGATTTAAACAACTATTATCAACTGCACGTTACCTTTGAAACAAAAGACAGTATGGGTGCAAATTTTATAAATACTTGTTTAGAAGCTATTGCAAACCATTTTAAAGAAACCGAAACATTAGACATACAAATAGTAATGAGTATTTTGTCTAATTATGTACCAGATTGTTTGGTAAGAGCAGAGGTTTCTTGTAAAGTAGAAGAATTATATAAAGAAGATGCAGCACATTATACACAAAAATTTATAAATGCACTAGCCATTGCAAATGCAGAACCTCATCGTGCAGTAACGCACAACAAAGGAATTATGAACGGTATTGATGCTGTTGTTATTGCAACTGGTAACGATTTTAGAGCCGTAGAAGCAGGAGTTCATGCCTATGCAGCACGAACAGGAAAATACCAAAGTTTATCTGGAGCAAAAATAGAAAATAACATCTTCTATTTTTGGTTAGAAATACCATTATCTTTAGGAACTGTTGGTGGTTTAACCAAACTGCATCCATTGGCAAAGTTGAGTTTAGAAATACTACAAAAACCAACAGCAAAGGAGTTAATGGAAATTGTTGCTGTAGTTGGATTAGCACAAAATTTTGCTGCATTACGTGCATTGACTACCACAGGAATTCAAAAAGGACACATGAAAATGCATTTAGGAAATATTATTAAACAACTAACCACAGACGAAAAAGAAGTTGCTTATTTATTGGAGTATTTTAAAAATAAACCAGTATCACACAGTGCTGTTGTAGCAGAATTTGATAAGATTAAGGCATAAAAAAAATCTTGAAGTATAAACCTCAAGATTTTTTAACTTATAAAAATACAGAAATTTATTTTTTAACTTCTTCTTTTTTAGTTTCTGTAGCTTTGTCGGTAGTTGTTTCTTTTTTAACTTCTTCTTTTTTGTCTTCCTTTTTATCCGAATCTCCATCTTTTTTGTAAGCATCATTCATTGCATTTAAAACAATATCGGTTAAATTAGTTTTTTCTTCGCCATACATAACAGCTCCATTTAGGTTAACTGTACCAAAAATCATTTGATAACCGTTCTTTTTACCGTAATCTTTTATAAAAACATCCACTTCTTCTGCAATTTTTTTAATTGCTGCTTGTCCTTCGTTTTGTACTTGGTACTGTAATTGTTGTTGTCTTTGTTGAATCATTTGTTGCTCTGCACCTAATTGTTGTTCTATTTGTTGTCTTTTTTGTTTAGACATTTTTGGAGCATTTTTTTGATATTCTTTTACTTTATCCTGAAAACCAGCAATTAATGTTTTAATATTTGCATCTTCTTTTTCAGATTTTTCTTTCATTTCAGCTTCAATAGCTACCGTACCTTTATATTCTTTAATTAATTTTTCGGTATTTACATAACCTATTTTTTGTGTACAAGATACCATTGTTAATGTTGCTACTAATACAAATAAGATTTTTTTCATTTTTAGTTATTTTAGATTGATTTAATATTTAAGCTACAAATGTAAGTTTTTATATTTATTGACCTTTACATTTTAGGCTTATTTATTTACCTTTGTTGTGTTTATTAACCTATTTTATTAAAATGTATCACATAAAAATTCTTATTGTGCTCTTGTTTTTAGGACTTTTGTCTTGTGATACTATTTTTTCTAAAAAGAAAACAACTACGCAGAATAATACAACTTTAAAACCAATAGATTTTAAAAGTATTGATGCATATCCGTTATTGCCAGAATGTAAAAATCTCAGTTCTCGAATACAACAAAAACAATGTTTTTACAAAATGTTATCTAAAAGAATTCAAGAATCATTAAACAGAACACCTATTTTACTAGAATCTAAAGAACAAGGAACTATTTTGGTTAAATTACAAGTTTCTGAACAAGGGAAAATAAAAATAGTAACAATTCGTATTTCCGAAAAAATAAAAAAACAGGAGTTTAAATTAGATAGTTTAATACGAACAAGCATTAAAGAAATACCACAAATTGTACCTGCAATAAAATCAGGAATTCCAGTAAAAACAGAATTTACTTTACCAATAGTAATTAAAAATAATTAAAATTTAATTGCTAATTTTTTTAGTAATCGAAGTACCTCTACATACAACCAAATTAAAGAAACTAAAATTCCCCATGTGGCAACCCATTCCATGTATTTAGGTGCACGACCTAATTGCCGCTCTATATAAGAAAAATCTAAAAGCAAAGAAAAAGAAGCAACGGCAGCAGCAATTAAAGTAAAACCAATCGAAAACCAAGAAGTACCATAAACAATTCCTAAATGAATATCAAAAAGACGTAAAATAAAACTAATTAAATAGACAACCATAATAGTAGCAATAGCACTATAAATAATACTTCTAAATTGATGCGTTACCTTTACAATACGCAATTTATATAAAAGAAGCATTACAAAAAAAGCAACAATACTCACTTTTACAGCTTGTATAGGTATGCCTTTGAATTGTGAATCGGCAAATGCAGAAATTCCTCCCAGAAAAAAACCTTTTGCTAAAGCATAAATAGGAACTGTTACTGGAGCCCAACGTTTTTTGTACGAAGTTAAAACACTAAAAAATATTGCAACCAATAAACCACCATAAATATAATAAGTAACCGATTTGCCATGTTTTACTAAATTCCATACATACCAAGCAGTTAAACTAACTAAAAAGAGCGTGTAAAAGGTCTTTAATAAAATACCACCCAAAGTCATTCTGTTCGATGTTCTTTTAGAATATTTCCAGAAGTAAGCATTAAAAACAGGATTTGAAGTATTATATCGCATAAAAATTAGATTTTATGCCATAAAGTTATTATTTTTTTTAACTTTGCATCAGAAATTACTTTAAAGATTATACAATAATTACAGATATAAGCTATGAAGTGAGAAAAAGAAAATTATAAGAAACATTTAAACAGGTGCGTTTAAATGTTTTTTTTTGCCTAAAAATACAAAGACTTTCTTTATTGTATTATTGGTTAAAAAACGAACATAATTAATAAAAAATAATGTATAGTTTGTTATTTGTTATTTTTTTTATTGGCACAAACAAATTATACCACAAAAAGAGCAAAATATATATTTTTTGAAGCATATTATAATATATTTAAAAG
>WFMU01000112.1 GCA_015488935.1 Flavobacteriaceae bacterium
AGTCAGAATTTCAGTTGGAGTAAAATTCTGACTATTATTACTCTAAAAGTTATTATTTTCTATAAAAGGTCTTAATCTTATTCAAAAACTGTTTTAAAGTCTTTCCAAAAATCTGGATATGATTTTTCTACTACATTCGCGTCTTTTATCAATAACGGAATTTTTAATGCTAATGGTGCAAAAGCCATTGCCATTCGATGATCATCGTAAGTCTTAATTTCTATTATCTCTTGCCTCTTGCTTCTTGTTTCTTGCATCTTCAAATGCAAACTATCATCTGTAATTCTAATCTTTGCACCAAATTTTTGCAATTCGTTTTTTAAAGCTTGTAGTCGGTCGGTTTCTTTAATTTTTAAGGTATGTAAACCTGTTAAACCACAAGAAATTCCTAATCCAAAACATGTTACAGCAATGGTTTGTGCAATATCTGGTGTTTTTATTAAATTAAAAGTAATATGTTTTTTTTGTTTGAAACTAGCTATTTTTTTAATTTCAATCGTTTTGTTTTTAAATGTGGTTTCTACACCAAATTCTTTATAAATTTCTGCGAGTGCTTTATCGCCTTGCAAACTATTTTCCTTAAAATTAGACAATTGTAATTTTCCATTTTTATGCAATGCAACCAAACTGTAATAATAGGATGCAGCACTCCAATCAGACTCTACTTGTAGTATTTTGTCTGGTACTTTTTCTTTGTATAAAATACTAATACAATTGTCTTTCCAGCTGGTTGTTATTCCGATTTCGTTTAACAAAGCCAAAGTCATTTCTATATATGGTATAGAGGTAATTTCATTTTTTAAGGTAACATTTAATCCATTTTTTAACGATGGTGCTACTAGTAATAATGCAGATATATATTGACTGCTAACATTACCATCTATAACAACATTATTTTTGGTTAAATCTCTTCCTTTTATCTTTAATGGCGGATATCCTTCTTGATTTACATACGTGATATCTGCTCCTATTTTTTGTAAGGCTTCTACCAATATTTTTATTGGTCGTTTTTGCATTCTCTCGGAGCCTGTAAGTACAATATCTGTTCCTTTTTTAGTGGCAAAATAAGCGGTTAAAAATCGCATTGCCGTACCTGCATGTCCAATATTTATAGTTTTTTCTTTAGAAATTAATGCTTCTTGTAGTACTTTGGTATCTTTTGCATTGGATAAGTTTTCTAATTGTAAATTCTTAAATAATTGTTTTAGAATTAACAATCTGTTAGATTCGCTTTTAGAGCCTGTAATACTAATTTTATTATTAAAAGAGTTTTGCTGTGTGTAATTTAAAAATAAATCCATACTAAATTTTACTGTTCAAATGCAAATGTATGAATTTGAGCATATAAATATCGCAAATACTACTATAAATAAAATTAATATCATTAAAAAAAGTTTGGTAAATTTATTGTTATATTTGTAAGGAATAAACAAATTATTAAACTAAAGAAATAAACAAAATATAATATGGCATTAGAAGTAACAGATGCTACTTTTGAGGAAGTAGTTTTAAAATCAGATAAACCTGTACTTGTAGATTTTTGGGCGGCTTGGTGTGGACCTTGTAGAATGTTGGCTCCAATTGTAGAAGATTTAAGTAAAGAGTTTGATGGTAAAGCAGTAATTGTAAAATTAGATGTAGATGCACACCAAGAATATGCAGCAAAATACGGTATAAGAAATATACCTACCATTTTAATTTTTAAAAATGGCGAAGTTGCAGAAAAACAAGTTGGCGTTGCTCCTAAAGGAACCTACGTAGAAAAATTAAATGCATTACTTTAATTTTAATATTATTAAACACATTTAAAGGTTTGGTTTGGCTACCAAGCCTTTTTTAGTTTATATTTGACATATATTACATTTTATGCAATTATCGGAAGCTAAAAATATCAACGGAATTAAAAACTTAGAATTACTTGCCAAACAAGTAGTAGAAGGTTTTATTACAGGAATGCATAAAAGTCCATTTCATGGTTTTTCGGTAGAATTTGCAGAGCATCGTTTGTATAATAAAGGAGAAAGTACCAAACATATCGATTGGAAACTTTTTGCGAAAACAGATAAACTCTTTGTAAAACGATACGAAGAGGAAACAAATTTACGGGCTCATATTATTATCGATAATTCTGCTTCGATGCACTACCCAAAAATTGCCAAGCAAAGTATTTCTAACTTTAATAAAATTGGATTTTCTGCCATTGCTGCCGCTGCTTTAATTGAAATTTTAAAACGACAACGCGATGCTTTTGGTTTAAGTGTTTATAGTGATAATTACGAGTATTATTCACCTGCCAAAGGTAGCGAAAGACACCAGCGTATGTTGCTAGAAAATTTAGAAAAAACCTATACTAATCCAACTTCTAGCACAACAGAAACGTATGCGGTTTTACACGAAATAGCTGAAAAAATTCACAGAAGGTCGCTTATTTTTTTGTTTACAGACATGTTTCAAGTAAATAAAAATGAAGAGGAACTTTTTGAAGCCATTCGACATTTAAAATACAACAAACACGAACTAGTCTTATTTCATACCTACGATAAAAAACACGAAATTGATTTTGATTTTGATAACAAACCTAAAAAGTTTGTGGATGTAGAAACTGGCGAAACTATTGATTTATACGCAGAACAGATAAAAGAAAATTACCAAAATGCAGTTAATAAATTTTTTGGCAATTTAAAATTAAAATGTATGCAGTATCAAATTGACTATGTTCCTGTAGATATAAATCAAGGGTTTGAACAAATATTAGTTTCTTATTTAATTAGTAGAAAAC
>WFMU01000113.1 GCA_015488935.1 Flavobacteriaceae bacterium
AATTGTAGTCAAATCAGTACTTTTGAATTGCCCTAAAATTTATTTAGGACAGGATTGGTTCTTTATATTATGTTGTGATTGACAACTTAAAATGATAAAAAGTAAAAAAATAATTAATTTATAGAATAGTTTCATAAAATTAGAAGTAGATATCGAAGAACTATTAAATTTTAAAACTACTCAAAAGTCATCTTTAAAAACACACCACGAGTAGCAAAATTATCTATAGGTCCTGTATATGGACTGGTAGCATCGTTATTATCAGGAACCAACTCATTTGTCATTGAAAAAACTCCTCTAATAGATGGCGAAAATTTAAAATAGGTTAAATACAAGTCAATACCAATACCTACTTCGTATTTAAAACTACTTTTTTTCATTCGAAACTCACCAGCTAAATTATCATCAGGATTTTTTTCATTACTAGAAAAATTATAATCGTAAGAAACACCACCAACAATATAAGGTCTAATATTATTTAGTCTGTCTGTACTAAATTTTAAAATTATTGGTAAGTGTAAATAGGTTGTAGGTACTTTTCGCAAACTATCGTTTTTAGTAAGTAAACCTCTGTTGTTAAAATACAATTTTTTTACGTTACTACTAAGTCCTGGTTCAAACCGAATACTTAAATTTTTATGTAAGTTACGTTCTGCAACTACACCAACATTAAACCCAAAACCAGCATCTACCACAACTCTAGTTTCTGGATATTGCGATTGCTTGTAATCAATAACAAAACTATTGTTATTAATACCTAGGTAGTAACCAAAATTCCAATCTTTTTTATCTTCGTTTGGCAAGTTTTCTATTCTTTCTCTTTGCGCAAATACACTATTTCCAACAAAAAGAAAAAGGCAAAAACTCCATATTAAAATCTTTTTCATTTGTATATTATCCTTCATTATTATTTAGTTAAATAACTAAAATTTTTAATTTGTTGCTTTGTAAATGGTTGAAATACCAAAAGCAACTGGCATATCAACTGCATTATTAAACCCGTTTTTTACTAAAATATTGTTGAATTTTTTTCCATACGGAAATTTTGCCGCAGATTCTGGTAAATAACGGTATGCTTTTTTATCTTCAGAAAACAAACCTCCAACGGTTGGAATTACATATTTAGAGTAAAATTTAAAAAATTGTTTCATCGGAAATTTTGTTGGTTGCGAAGTTTCTAAAACCACAAAAATACCATCTTGCTTTAAAACTCTATGAATTTCTTGTAACCCTTTATCCAAATCTTCAAAATTTCGAACGCCAAAACCAACAGTAATTGCATCAAAACTATTATCGGCAAAGGGTAATTTTTCAGAATCTCCTAAGAGCATTTCTACCTTATCTACTAAATTTTTAGCTTTTACTTTTTTAATACCAACGTCTAACATTCCTTTAGAAATATCTAAACCAATAATTTTTGCATCGTTAATTTGAGATAACATAATAGCTAAATCGCCAGTACCAGTAGCAATATCTAAAAACTTTTTTTCTTTTTGTTTTTGTGTATGCTTATCTACTAACTTTACTACTTTTTTTCTCCAACCAATATCCAAACCAAAAGTAAGTACACGATTTAAAAAATCGTATTTCGATGAAACTTCATCAAACATCTGCGTCACTTGCTCTTTTTTACCTAAATTGGAATCTTTATAAGGAATCACCGCCTTTTTAGTCATCTTAAAAAATTTTGGCAAAGATAGGAAAAGCGATAAGATAAAAGGGATAAGAAGCAATATTTTACAAACTGAATTATTGGTTGTCATAAAATAAATAGGCAAACACTTGACAACGCCTATATGGATATTGTATATTTGCCGCCTAATTTTAACTAAAATATGTTTTGCAAAAAATGAAATTATCAAAATTTAAGTTTGACTTACCAGAAGAGTTAATTGCAAAGAAGCCAGCTTATAACAGGGATGAGTCCAAATTAATGGTTTTAAACAGAGCTAAAGGAACCATTGAACATAAAATGTTTAAGGACTTAATTAATTATTTTGACGAAGGCGATGTAATGCTTTTTAATAATACAAGAGTATTTCCAGCACGTTTATTTGGAAATAAAGAAAAAACTGGTGCAAGAATTGAAGTGTTTTTATTGCGTGAATTAAATGCCGAAACACGTCTTTGGGATGTATTGGTAGATCCTGCAAGAAAAATTAGAATCGGAAATAAATTATTTTTTGGAGAAGATGATAGTTTAGTTGCCGAGGTTATTGATAATACCACATCTAGAGGAAGAACTTTACGTTTTTTATACGATGGCTCTTACGAAGAGTTTCGTAAAAAATTATCAGAATTAGGAGAAACACCTCTACCAAAATATATTGATAGAGAAGTAGAAGAGGAAGATGAAGAACGTTTTCAAACTATTTTTGCAAAACACGAAGGTGCTGTCTTTCCTCCAACAGCAGGAATGCACTTCTCTAAACATTTATTAAAACGATTAGAAATTAAAGGTATAGAGTTAGCTGATGTAACTTTACATGTAGGTTTAGGAACTTTTCAACCTGTAGAAGTAGAAGATTTATCAAAACACAAAACAGATTCAGAAAAAATATATATTTCTGAAGAAACAGCTGATTTAGTAAACAATGCTAAAAACGAAAAAAAACGTGTTTGTGCTGTTGGAACAACCGTAATGCGAACTATTGAAAGTTCCGTTTCGGCATATAATCTACTTAAACCTTTTGAAGGATGGACAAACAAATTTATATTTCCACCGCATGAATTTAGTATTGCAAATTGTATGATTTCTAATTTTCATCCGCCAAAATCTACCTTAATGATGTCGGTAGCAGCTTTTGCTGGAATAGATTTTTTACACGAAGCTTACGAAGAAGCAATTAAAGAAGGCTATAAATTTTTAGCTTATGGCGATGCAATGCTTATTCTTTAATGATTGAGGAGAAATAAGAAGCAGGACATAAGAAGCAAGAAACAAGAGGTAAGACGTGCTTGATGTATAAAAAATCCTTAAAGCTATGCTTTAGGGATTTTTGGTAAATATAAAAACGATTTTTAATACCATGAAAACAGATATTAGAGCTTTAAGTAAAGAGGAATTACGTAATTTTTTTATTAAAAATGGCGATAAGGCTTTTCGTGGTAATCAAGTATATGAATGGTTATGGATAAAAGCTGCTCGTTCTTTTGATGCAATGACAAATCTATCGAAAGATACACGACAAATGTTAAATGCCAATTTTGTTATTAACCATATTGCGGTAGATAAAATGCAACGCTCTATAGATGGAACTATTAAAAATGCTATTAAATTACACGATGCATTAATTGTAGAATCGGTATTAATTCCTACAAAAAAAAGAACCACCGCTTGTGTGTCTAGTCAAGTAGGTTGTAGCTTGGATTGTAATTTTTGTGCAACAGCCAAGCTAAAAAGAATGCGTAACTTAAATGCAGATGAAATTTATGACCAAGTAGTAGAAATAGATAAACAAAGTCAATTATACCACAAACATAAATTGTCTAATATTGTTTTTATGGGAATGGGAGAACCTTTACTAAACTATAAAAATGTAATGATGGCTATTGATAAAATAACTTCAGACGAAGGTTTAGGTATGGCTTCTAAACGCATTACACTTTCTACGGTTGGTATTCCAAAAATGATTAAAAAAATGGCTGACGATGAGGTTAAATTTAATTTAGCCGTTTCTTTACATTCTGCTATTAACGAGGTACGTTCTACATTAATGCCAATAAATGAAAAGAATAATTTAGAGGATTTATTAGAGGCTTTACAATATTGGTATCAAAAAACAAAAAAGAAAATCACGTTTGAATATGTAGTCTTTAAAAATCATAATGATAAACAAAAAGATATTGATGCTTTGGTTAATTATTGTAAAAAAATACCATCAAAAGTAAACTTAATTACCTATAATACCATTGGCGAAGAAGAATTTAAAACAGCAGATAAAGAGGTAATAGACCAATATGTAAGGGTTTTAGAAGCAAATAATATCATTGCAAAAGTACGAAAAAGCAGAGGTGATGATATTGATGCTGCTTGTGGACAACTGGCAAATAAAATAAATTAGCGTCTATTTTTTGAGGCATAAATTCTTTGCAAAGCTATGTTTATAAAAATAATGTATTTAGCGTGTTTTGCATTGTAATTGATATTACATTATCTGTAATTTGTTTTTAATTAAAACTATATACCAATCCATTACTAAAACTATATTGATTTTTTGGCACTCCAAATACAGGTGATGCATCGTAAGTGATATTAAAAGTGGTTTTAAAACGTAAGTTTTTATTTATTTTAAAGGCTAATGCACTCTGATGTGCCACACGATAATCGGCAAAATGGTCTATTTGTGGTTGGTAGTATGTGGTACTTATCCATGAAATGTTACTATTAAAATAAAAACTGAATGATAAATAGTTACTATTTCGCCAGATTTTACTAGAACTGTTGGTCATTTCTGTTGTTTTTTCTGCTTCTAACATTACCAAATGTCCTAAATAGACTTTATATTTTTCGGATTTGGTAATTTTATAACGAATTCCTGTTCCTGCAAGTCGCCGGTATGTAATTTTTGAAATTGTATTGTATTGATTTTGTATAAATAATTCCCAAGCAATTTTGGGTTTTATTTTATAATTATAACGCAAGTGTTGTACTCCTTTATTAATAAAATTAGCACCATCTGCTCTATCAAAACTAATATCATTTATAAATAAAACTAGTTGTTCGGGTGTTTTGTATTGTACGTGTATTTTATTGTTTATCTTAAATAATTGTTTTACATTTTTAATTAAATTTACATTTAAACCTACAGAACCAGACCAACCTGTAGTATCGGTTACCATTCGTAATGATTCGGTATTTATTATTTGAGATTTTGCACCTGTCTCTTATACA
>WFMU01000114.1 GCA_015488935.1 Flavobacteriaceae bacterium
GATATAAACTTCTAATAATTCTGCGGTATCTGATGCAGTAATTTTAACTTTTTTTAAACTATTCGGAATTAGTATAGTCTCTCCGTTAGTTAAACTCATTTTTTGTGTATTATTGTATTCAAATACTACATTTCCAGAGACACACATGTATATTACAAAGGAATCTTTATCGGTGTGATTTATCGTTACTTTACCATCTACTTGCAAAATATTTGTGGTAAAATATGGACATGAAACAATTGTTTCTGCCTTATTACTAGTTTTTTTATACGTTGTTTTATAGTTTTTTAAAACATTATAATCTAGCGCGTCTAAAGCTTCTTCGGTATGTAAGTCTCTAAAATTTCCAGCATCATCTTGCCTATCCCAATCGTAAATACGATAGGTAATATCGCTTGTTTGCTGTATTTCTGCCAATAACACTCCTGCACCAATGGCGTGTACTCTTCCTGTTGGAATAAAATACACATCTCCTTTGGTAACAATATCGCTATTTAATATTTCTAAAAGGCTTTTGTTTTCTAGATGCTGCTTGTAGGTTTCTGGATTTACTTTCTTTTTAAAGCCAACAATCAAATTGGCTTTTTCATCGGCTTGCATTACGTACCACATTTCTGTTTTTCCAAAAGAATTGTGCCGCTTTTTTGCCAATGCATCGTTTGGATGTAGCTGAATACTCAAGGCCTCCTTTGCATCAATAAATTTAATTAGCAATGGAAATGCTTCTCCAAATGCGTTATAAACCTTCTCGCCTACTAAGCTTCCTTTGTATTTTTTAATTAATTCCGTTAAGTTTTTTCCTTTTTCTTTTCCTGTAGCAACTACAGAAATATCGTTATCAACGGAAGTAATTTCCCAACTTTCTCCAATATTTTTTTTATCGGATTTTTTATGTAATTGTTGTATTAACTTCTCTCCACCCCAAATTTTCTCTTTTAAAATTGGTTCAAATTTTATTGGTTCTTTTAACATGCGGCAAATATCGGAAATTTAGCTTTATAAATTGTATAAAAACAGTACATTTGTTCTAAACTATACATTTTAATTATTTATGAATAACTTTATTGAAAATTTACCAAAAGCAGAACTACATTTACACATCGAAGGCTCGTTTGAACCATCTTTAATGTTTAAAATTGCCAAACGAAATAACATCGAAATTCCTTTTAAATCGGTACAAGAAATTGAAGATGCTTATAAATTTAGTTGCTTACAAGATTTTTTAGATATTTACTACCAAGGTGCAAATGTGTTACAAACGGAACAAGATTTTTACGATTTAACGTATAGCTATTTGCAAAAATGTGCAGCACAAAATGTACGGCATACCGAAATTATGTTTGACCCACAAACACATACCGACCGTGGTATTTTATTTGAAACTGTTATTAATGGTATTTCAAAAGCTTGTAATGCTGCCAAAGAAAATTTTGGTGTTACTTCGTTATTAATTATGAGTTATTTAAGACATTTGTCTGAAGATGATTGTTTTAAAACTTTAGAACAATCGATTCCTTTTAAAGATAAAATTACAGCTGTAGGATTGGATTCTTCCGAAAAGGGAAATCCACCATCTAAATTTGCCAAAGTTTTTGAAGCTTCGGTTAAAGAAGGATATATTCCTGTGGCTCATGCTGGTGAAGAAGGAAATGCAGACTATGTGTGGGAAGCGTTAGATATTTTAAAAATAAAACGTATCGACCATGGAAATAATTCGTTGCAAGATGCAAAATTAGTGCAAGAAATTATCAAACGTGATTTGGCTTTGACGGTTTGTCCACTTTCCAATACTGCATTGCAAGTAGTAAAAGATTTAAAAGAACATCCTTTAAAGAAGATGCTAAATCTAGGTTTAAAAGTAACCATAAACTCCGATGACCCTGCGTTTTTTGGTGGACAGGTAAATGAAAACTACAAACAAATTCAACAAGCATTGGATTTAAGTAAAGAAACGCTTTACCAATTGGCAAAGAATTCTTTTACGTATTCGTTTTTAGATGCGGAAACCAAAAATAAATACTTAGCAGAATTAGAAACTTATTATCAAAATAACAAATGATACTTATAGCAGATAGTGGTTCTACCAAAACAAATTGGTTTGCCATCGATAGCAACGGCAAAGAGCTTTTTAAAGTAACTACCAAAGGTTTAAATCCCGCGGTTTTTTCGGAAGACATCTTAACAAATCGCATCGTGGCTTGTAGTGAGTTAATTGCATCTAAAAATGCTGCAAAAGAAATTCATTTTTATGGTGCTGGTTGTGGTACAAAAACACCAAAAGCAATTTTAAAACAAGTGTTACAAACCATTTTTACCAATGCAACCATTACTGTTAAAGAAGATACGGTTGCTGCTGTAAACGCTGTTACAACAACACCTGCCATTGTTTGTATTTTGGGTACTGGCTCTAATTGTTCTTATTTTGATGGTACTAAAACACAGCAAAAAATTGCTTCGCTTGGTTACTCTGTAATGGATGATGCAAGTGGTAATTATTTTGGAAGAATGCTTTTGCGTGATTATTTTTTTAATAAAATGCCTAAAGCTTTCGCGAAGGATTTTGCTGCTAATTACAACTTAGATGCAGACGAGATTAAAAAAAACTTATATAAAAAGGAAAATCCAAATACTTACCTTGCTAGTTTTAGCCATTTTTTAGTCAAAAATAAAGATAATGACTATGCTCAAAATGTAATTTTAACAGGAATTCGTTTATTTATTGAAAATCAAATTCTACAATTCGACAATTGTAAAGAGCTTCCAATTCATTTTATTGGCTCTCTTGCTTTCTTTTTGCAAGATGAAATACGACTTCTTTTTATGGAATACGACTTAAATCTTGGCAAAATAGAACGACATCCAATACAAGGTTTGGTAAATTACCATCTAAAAACAAAATAAGATATATGGAAATAGCAATTATAGCACACGACGGTAAAAAGGCAGAAATGGTACAGTTTCTATTGGAACATAAACCTATTTTAATTGGCAAAAATATTCAGTTAGTTTCTACTGGAACAACTGGTAAAAAAGCGGAAAAAGCTGGATTTAACGTCACTCGTTTTTTATCTGGTCCAATTGGTGGCGATGCGCAAATTGCAGCAAGAGTTGCCGAAGGAAAAACAAAAATGGTTTTTTTCTTTAGAGATCCTTTGGCTAAACATCCGCATGAACCAGATATTTCTATGTTAATGCGTTTGTGCGATGTACATAATGTACCATTAGCTACAAATCCTGCTACGGCAGAACTTTTGGTAAAATCTTTGTTCGTTTAAATTACGTATGTTATACTTTAAATGTCATAATTATTATTTTTTAAAATAAGAAAATGAAACTAAAAATTATTTTATTAATTGCGTTTTTGTTTACTACAAAATTATTTGCTTGTTTAAGAACAACACAGTATAAAACTTTTCCTATTGGCATTATTAATAAGCATATTATTTCTGTAGATATGTTAATAGACAGAAGTGGATATTTAGAAGAAAAAATTAAGAGCGATTTTTCAATTCCTAAAATTATGTGGCATATAGCATCCTACATTTCTGTTTATGATACTAATGGAAAATTAATTTATTCTAAATTATTTGAAAAAAACGAAATAAAACAGAAAAAATATATAACCTTATTACAAGCAATGTATCATAGTAGTTTAAAATCGATAAGGAGAAAATATCCTAGATTAACCTATTTTAAACTAGAATACCTATCGTTTTGCGATTTTCAAAAAAAATGTGAAATCTTAGAACTTAAAAAGGATACGTTACATAATAAAAACTTCCTTTTCTATAAAACAAAAAAATATTCTATTAATCTCAATAGATATAAAAAGTATGAAAAAAGTATGTTGTACACAAACGATCTTTCTGCTTATCTTATAAGTTCTGTCCGTAAATACAAAGCAAAAAATATAGAAATAATCGTTGGACATCTAGAGTATGGACATGAAATTTCTATGGGTTGGATAACAAATAATCCAAATAAAAAGCCAAAAAATGAAACAGATATTGTTATACATCCCAAAGAAAAAAAACCAACTTTTGATTTTTCTAAACTAGAGAATGCTGTATATGAAGAACCTTTATTACATCATGCTTATGGTTTTGATTTTTTAATCACAACGCAAGTATTATAATACATT
>WFMU01000115.1 GCA_015488935.1 Flavobacteriaceae bacterium
CTAATAAGGTAGATGGTTTAGATCCTAAAATAGATGCTAATAAATTTAGAGAATGGCTATTATTTTTAAATTTTGGTATTGTTTTTAGAATTAATTAATTCTTCTTTTTATTAAATTCATTCATTGTTTTATCTACGCCAATTAATCCAAATGATATAATTATTTTTGAAATTTTTTCTAATTTTTCATCCATTTTGTCTAGTTCATCATTACGCCATTTTCCAAGTACGTAATCTACTTGTCTTCCTTTAGAAAAGGTATCTCCAACGCCAAATCGTAATCTAGCATATTGTTGTGTATTTAATTGGTTATTTATGTCTTTTAGTCCATTATGACCTCCTGCACTTCCTTTTGGTTTAAGTCGAAGAGAGCCATAAGGTATATTTAAATCGTCACAGATAATTAATATATTTTCTGATGCTATTTTTTCTTTTGTCATCCAATATTTGACAGCTTTTCCGCTTAAGTTCATATAAGTACTTGGTTTTAATAATATAAAACTTCTTCCTTTATGTCTAAACTTTGCAATGTCGCCCAATTTTTGAGTTTCAAAGGTAATTCCTTCTTTTTTCACAAAATAATCTAGGGCTTTAAATCCTATATTATGCCTTGTATTGTTATATTTCTCGCCAATATTTCCTAGACCAACTATTAAGTACTTTTTCACTTCTTCGGTATTATTTTTAGTAAATATATTTTTTATAAATGTCCATAAATTCATTTTACAAATATAAATAATGAGGGTTGTAAAACAAAAAAAGCACTTCTTAAGAATAAGAAGCGCTTTTTATAATTTGCTTAGATTAAAAAAACTTATTCTGCTGCTGTAGCTTCTGTTTCTCCTTCTTCTGTAGTTTCTTCTACTTCTTCAACTACAACTGCTGCTCTTGCCATTCTTACTTGAACAACTACTGTGTTATCTGGATGTAAGAAAGTATATTTATCATTTGCTAATTCCGAAACAAATAATTTGTCTCCTATTTTTAATTTAGAAATATCTGCATCGATTTGATCTGGTAAATTTGCTGGTATTGCTTTTACTTTTAGCTTACGGTTTGTAAAACGTAACGAACCACCATTCATAACTCCAGGAGCATTTCCTTGTAATTTTACTGGAATATTCATAGTTACTTCTTTATCGTCTGATAATTGGTAAAAATCTATGTGTAATATTCTGTCTGTTACAGGATGAAATTGGATATCTTGTAAAATTGCATTAAAAGTATCTCCGCCTTCTAATTCGATTGTTGCAGTATATACATTTGGTGTATAAACTAAGTTTTTAAACGCTTTTTCCTCTGCTGAAAAATGAATAGTGTTCCCACTACCATAAATTACGCAAGGTACTTTGTCAGCATTACGTAAGGCTTTAGTATTTACTTTACCTACGCTTTCTCTTTTGGTTCCTTTGATTGTAATAGATTGCATTTTGTTTTATTTATGTTACATTAAAAATTGATTGCTAATGGATGTGTTGTTTTGAACTTTTTTCATCACATCAGCAAATAAAGTGGCGCAAGATACAATTTTTATTTTAGAACTAGCATGTTTTTTTAGAATGGTATCGGTTACAATTAATTCTTTTAATTCAGAGTTGTTAATTCGCTCTATAGCATTTCCAGAAAGTATGGCATGTGTGGCAACTGCTCTTACACTTAGTGCGCCTTTTTCCATCATTAAATTGGCTGCTTTTGTAAGGGTTCCTGCGGTATCTACCATATCATCAATAATAATTACATTTCTTCCTTTTACATCTCCAATTAGCTCCATGTGCGATATTACATTTGCTTTTTTACGTTGCTTATAACAAATTACTACTTCACTTTTTAAAAATTTAGAGTATGCATAGGCTCTTTTAGAACCTCCCATATCTGGAGACGCAATAGTAATATCGTCTAAGTTTAAGTTTTCTATATATGGTAAAAAAATAGTGGATGCATATAAATGATCCACTGGTTTTTCAAAAAATCCTTGAATTTGATCTGCGTGTAAATCCATAGTCATAATTCGTGTTGCTCCAGCTGCTTGTAATATATTTGCTACTAATTTTGCAGCTATTGGTACTCTTGGTTTATCTTTTCTGTCTTGTCTTGCCCAACCAAAGTATGGTATTACTGCTGTAATGTGTCTTGCTGATGCTCTTTTTGCAGCATCAATCATTAATAATAGTTCCATTAAATTATCTGTTGGAGGTACGGTAGAGCAAATTATAAAGACTCTTCTTCCTCGGAGTGATTCTTCGAAGGATACTTGAAATTCACCGTCACTAAAAATAATTTTTTTCGATTTCCCTAAATCTTGTCCATAAGCTTTTGCTATTTTTTTAGCTAGTTCTTCACTTTCTTCACATGCAAATATTTTTGGTTTTGGTAATTTTACTTTCATTGGTTTATAGTTAGTTGTGTTGTCAAATTATTTTATACAAAGGTAAAACTTATTCAAGTTTAATTTTTAATAAAAATATTACGAGTTATTAACTTACTTAAAAACTTGGTATTATTTTTAATTTACTTTCTTTTTGTTTTTATATTTACATCCTAAATAATTTTTATGCTAACTATTAATCCTAATAATATTCCAACGGCAAAATTACATGCTTATTTGTTGAGTGCCATTGCACCAAGACCAATTGCATTGGCTAGTACTATTGATGCTAATGGTAACCCAAACTTATCGCCTTTTAGTTTTTTTAATGTTTTTAGTGCCAATCCGCCTATTCTTATTTTTTCTCCTGCTCGGAGGGTTAGAAATAATACAATCAAACATACGTTAGAGAATGTGCTTGAGACAAAAGAAGTTGTAATTAATGTGGTTAATCATGCCATTGTACAGCAAATGTCTTTGTCGAGTACCGAGTATGCAAAAGATATTAATGAATTTGATAAAGCTGGATTTACCATGTTAAAATCGGATGTAGTACTGCCATTTAGAGTTGCAGAGTCTCCTGTACAATTTGAGTGTAGGGTTAATGATATTATTTCACTTGGTAAAGATGGTGGTGCTGGGAATTTGGTTATTTGTGAAGTGATAAAACTGCATATACACACTGCTGTTTTAGATGAAAATGATGCTATTGACCAAAAAAAATTAGATTTAGTTTCTAGAGCTGGTGGTAGTTTTTATTCGAGAGCGAAACTTGGTTTTTTTGAAATTCCAAAGCCTATTAGTACGCTTGGCATTGGTGTAGATGCTATTCCTAATGAAATAAAAAACAGTACTATTTTAACAGGAAATAATTTAGGTTTATTAGGAAATGTCGAGGCTTTACCAAACAAAAATGATGTTAATAAGTTTTGTGAAGAGAACCCTCAATTTGTTGGGATTAATTCAACTAAAAAACATATTTTTGCAAAAGAATTTTTAGAAAAAAATGATGTGCTTTCTGCATGGAAAGTACTTTTAATTAACTAGGTATCGATTTATTTTAAGCCAAATCGATGTAAATAAAATAATAAAATGGAAGTATCAGGAAAAATTAAAGTATTAAATGAAACACAAACTTTTGGAAGTAATGGATTTCGTAAAAGAGAGTTAGTGGTAACTACAGATGAGCAATATCCACAAATGATTTTGGTGGAATTTATCCAAGATAAATGTGATTTGTTAAATAATTTTAAGGTTGGTGATGATGTAAAAATAAACATTAACTTAAGAGGAAGAGAGTGGATTAATCCAGAAGGTGTGGCAAAATATTTCAATGCTATTCAAGGATGGAGAATTGAAAAATTACAAAGTGATGCTTCGGCAAATGTGCCTCCAGTAGAAACTATGGATGCTTTTGAACCTGCAAGCGATACTTCGGATGGTGATGCAGATGATTTACCATTCTAAACTGAAGATGTAAATTTTTAATAAAGGCTTTTATCCAAATGATAAAAGCCTTTTTTGCTATTGTAGAGCTTACGTTTTTAATTATAATTGTTATTATTATATGTATAAAAACTAGAAAGTGCTTGATTTAGAATAATAACTTGTAAAGTTTATACTATTATTAAATCATCTTTAGATAATTAATTTCTTGTTGTGTTAATGGTCTATGAAATCCTCTTGGTAAATTTCTTTTGGTTAGTCCTGCAAAAATAACACGATCTAATTTTACAACATGGTAGCCAAAATGTGCAAATATTTTTCGTACAATACGGTTTCTTCCAGAGTGAATTTCGATACCAATTTCTGTTTTTGGCTCATTCTCTATATAGGATATATTATCTACAAAGACCATTTTACCTTCTAATACAAAATTTGCTGCTATTTTTTGCATATCACTCATTTTTAGTTTTTTATCTAAACTTGCGTGATATAATTTACGTACATTGTGTTTTGGATGTGTTAGTTTTTTTGTCATTTCACCATCGTTGGTAAATAACAATAAACCTGTGGTAGCTCTATCTAATCGTCCAACTGGATAAATACGTTCTTTGGTTGCATTTCCTATTAAATCCATTACGGTTTTTCTACCGCGTTCATCATCCATAGTAGTAATGTAATTTTTTGGTTTATTTAGTAAAATGTATTGTTTTTTCTCTGGTGTTATACGTTGTCCATCAAAATGTACTACATCATTTGCTTGTACTTTGTATCCCATTTCGGTAACCGTTTTTCCGTTTACGGTTGCACTTCCTGCACTAATATATACATCTGCTTCTCTACGAGAACAAATTCCTGCATTAGCAATATATTTATTTAATCGTATGCCGTCTGATGTTTTTGTCTCTTCTTGCTTTTTGGAAGGTTTTTTCTTGTAGTGTTTTATGGTATTCGGATTAATACGGTAATTTTTATCCTTTGGATTTCCAAATTTCTTTTCTTTTTTTACTCCTGTTGTTTTGGAACGAGATGTATTTTTAGATTTTGCTGTTTGTCGTCCTCTCGACGATTTTTTGTTTTGTGACATTATTTTTATTGTTGTTATTGAAATACTATATTTTATCTGAGATACTTGCTGCTATTTCTTGCATTTCTTTGTTAGTAAATCTTTCTTTTTTTATAAACTGCATATCTTCCATTGCTTGTAATGGTATTAGATGCACATGTACATGTGGTACTTCTAAACCTATCACACTCATTCCAATTCGTTTACATGGAATTGCTTTTTCTAATGCAATTGCTACTTTTCTTGAAAAAGACATTAAATTAGTATATGTTTTTTCATCTAAGTCAAATAATTTGTTTACTTCTTGTTTTGGCACTACGAGTGTATGTCCTTTTGCATTTGGATTTACATCTAAAAAGGCAATAAAATTTTCATTTTCTGCTACTTTATAACATGGTATTTCTCTATTGATTATTTTGGTAAAAATAGAAGCCATTATCTAGATATATTTAGAATTTCTAATTTCATTATTCCTGCTGGTACTTTTACTTCTGCTATATCACCAACTTTTTTTCCTAATAATCCTTTTCCTATTGGCGAATTGATAGATATTTTTCCTTTTTTTATATCTGTCATTGCATCTGCAACTAAGGTATATTCAAATTCTTTATTTATACCTAAATTTTTAATTTTGACTTTAGATAAGGCTAATACTTTGGTTAAATCTAATTGTGATTCATCTATCAATCTAGCGTTTGCAACTACATTTTTAAGTTGTGCTATTTTAAATTCTAAATGCGATTGTTCTTCTTTTGCAGCATGATATTCGGCGTTTTCGCTCAAATCACCTTTATCTCTTGCCTCTGCAATTGCGTTTGTAATACGCGGTCTATCAACTTGTTCTAATTGTTCTAGTTCGGCTTTTAATTCTTTTAGACCTTCTTCTGTATAATACGATACTTTACTCATAATTTTAATTTTAGTATGATTGTATTAATCACTTTTAACATAAAAATCTCAACTCCAAATTGTTATCGGATTGAGATTTGAACTGCAAAGATACGACTTTTTTCGGTATTTTATATTATCTAATAAAAAAACAGCCTAAAAAGGCTGTTTTTTTATATCTCTTTTTTTTATCTTTTTATAAATTGTTTTACACCATAACTATTATTGTCTGTAATTATTTTAATAAGGTATAATCCTCTATTTAAATTTGCAACATTTACGGTATTATATGTTGTTTCTATTTTTTTTGATAAAACTATTTTTCCTAATATATTATATACTTCAACTTGTGCTGTTTTAATATTACTTGGAATTACAAGGTTTAATTCTGCATTAACTGGATTTGGGTACATTACAAATTTAATATTTTGTTGTTCGTTAACACTTGCTGTGGAGGTAAGGTTAAGTGTAGTAAATCCGCGTTCTCCATGATATGCAAATGTATTTGAAGCAGACCTACCTCTCGCCCAAATAATAGGTATTGTAGTTGCCGCATTATTAAAGGTGTAATCACTTGCATCGCTTGTACTCAATGCTCTAGTTGCAATAATTGTTCTTTGTGCTCCAGATACGGTTTCAGAAACTAAAGTCCAATCTTGATTTACATCTGTTGCTGGAGCTGCATGATTTTGCCCTATTTTATCATAGTTACCAGTTCCATCAAAAGCAAATACATCGGTTACTGTTGACATGGCGTTTCCTCCAAATCCAATTGCAAACCATCTGTCTGAAGGACCATTTATGGTTAGGGTTACTTCGGTTGATGTTATATCTACTTTGGCACTCATTTCCATTCCTGCAGTAGTTGATAGTGTTGTGTTTCCCGAAGTAAATTGTGCTTGTAGTGTTATTGTTGACAATACAATTAATAGTAGTAGTAGTGTAATTTTATTCATCTTGTTGTTTTTTTAAAAGTTTAACAATTTCAATATTTTCTAATGCAATTGCATAATCTAATGCTGTTTTGCCTTTATTATCTTTAATATCTATCTTTGGATTTTTAGCTTTAATTAACTTTACAATTTCTGCATTTTGCAATAAACATGCATAATGAAGTGCCGTTGTGCCGTTTGGATCTGTACTATTTGGATTGGCTCCATTATCTAATAATATTTTTACAATTTCTGCATTTCCTTTATATGTTGCTGCCATTAGTGCAGTTCCCATTTCACTAATTACATCTATTTTTGCTCCTTTTTCTATCAAAAAAGAGACTACATCTACATTATTTCTATAACTTGCTAATATCAATGCTGTAAATCCAGATTCATTTTTACTATCAATTAATGAAGCGTCTTTTTGTAGTATTTCTTTCATAGCTTTAACATCTCCTTTTCTCGAAATTTCAAAAATATTGCTTTGTGCATACATGTTTATAGCACCTATAAAAGCAACAACTAAAAATATTTTTCTTATCATTTATCCTGAATTTATGGTAAAAATAACTTTTTTTTGCTTTTTAACAAGTTTTTTTACAATTTTAACTTTATAAACTCGTTATCTTTGTAAAAATATTTATAATGAAGAAATTTGTACTTGTTGCCTTTTTTTTAAGTTTAATTTCTTGTGGTGGTGATGATGCTAATAACCAATATTTACCAAATATTGCCGTTAATGTTCAAATTAATTTAAATTTACCACAATATAGCGATTTGCTTGTTGGTGGTGGTTCTGCCTATGCTAGTGGCGGTATTAAAGGTCTTATTATTTATAATACAGGTACCAATTATGTTGCTTTTGATAGGGCTTGTCCTCATTTAACATTACAGGCTTGTTCTCAAATGACTATTGAAAGTATTTTTATGGTTTGTCCTTGTGATGGTGCTCGTTTTCAAATTATTGATGGTGCTCCAGAAAATGGAAATATTAGGGAATCGGCAAGATTTTATAATGTTACCAAAAATGGAAATACATTGTATATTCGAAGTTAGTTTTTTTATATAAACCTCTTCTAATTATTGTTCTGTATTTCGCTGTAAAAGCAAAAAATTGTTTTATTTTTTGCAGGTTAATTAAATTATTATATATTTGCATTCTAAATATTACGTATATATAGTATGAGTTATTCATTATCCTTTACAAAATCTATTTTAGTTGTTATTTTTATTTCTGATAAAATTAGACAAGGACAATATGAATTCTTATCTACTGCCAAAATTTCAAAATATTTAAGTATTCCAAAACCTACTTTGGTTAAGATTTTACAAAATTTGAATATGGCAAATATTATCGAAACCAAAGAAGGCAAACAAGGTGGTATTAGATTGTGCAAAAAACCTTCTGATATTACCGTACTCGATATTTTAAATGCTATGGAGAAAGGAAAATCTCTTTTTCAAACTTCCTTTAACATATTGGCAGATGGAAAACGACCTAACAATGCGCAAAAATCTATAAAAAATGTATTACAGAATGCAGAAAATATTTTAAAATCGGAATTAGCTAAAAAAACTATTGAAGAAATTTTAATTGAAATGAATTAATTTTTTTTATTTAAACTAAATAAACTTAATATAATGTTAACA
>WFMU01000116.1 GCA_015488935.1 Flavobacteriaceae bacterium
AGATTATTGTGAGTAAATAGTTTTTTTAAGACGTATGGTTGCTTTGCTTTAGATGTAAGATGTAAGATGTAAGATGTAAGACACAAGATGTAAGATGTAATTATAACTATCTGACAATAGCTTTATATTTTGTTTAGAAATCTTTAAAATTTAAATAGTAAAAGCCTTTGAAATAAATTTCAAAGGCTTTAAAATACATTAACTTGTACTAAAGATGTTTATTTTTCTTCTTTTAAGGTATCAAATATTTTTGTTTCTAGCTCTTCCATTAATTCTGGATTGTCTGCTATTAATCCTTTAACAGCATCTCTTCCTTGTCCTAATTTTGTTTCGCCATAGCTAAACCAAGAACCGCTTTTCTTTACAATATTATATGCTACAGCTAAGTCTAAAATTTCTCCTACTTTAGAGATTCCTTTTCCGTACATTATATCGAATTCTGCTACTTGAAATGGTGGTGCTACTTTATTTTTAACCACTTTTACTTTGGTTAGGTTTCCAATTACTTTATCGCCATCTTTAATTTGGGTTCTTCTACGAATATCTAGTCTAACAGAAGCATAGAATTTTAATGCATTTCCTCCAGTTGTTGTTTCTGGATTTCCGAACATAACACCAATTTTTTCTCTTAATTGGTTTATAAATATTACTGTACAATTGGTTTTACTTATGGTTCCTGTTAGTTTACGTAATGCTTGTGACATTAATCTGGCATGTAATCCCATTTTAGAGTCTCCCATTTCGCCATCTATTTCACTTTTTGGTGTTAGGGCAGCTACAGAATCTACTACTACAATATCTATTGCTCCAGAACTAATTAAATTGTCTGCTATTTCTAATGCTTGTTCTCCGTAGTCTGGTTGCGAGATTACTAAATTATCAATATCTACACCTAAATTTGCTGCATAAAAACGGTCAAATGCGTGTTCTGCATCAATAAATGCAGCTATTCCACCTGCTTTTTGTGCTTCGGCAATTGCGTGTATTGCAAGTGTTGTTTTCCCCGAAGATTCTGGGCCATAAATTTCTATGATTCTTCCTCTTGGATATCCTCCAACGCCTAAAGCTAAATCTAAACCTAAAGATCCCGAAGATATTGCTTCTACATCTACATGAGCTACATCTCCTAATTTCATTACAGCTCCTTTTCCATAACTTTTATCGAGTTTATCTAAGGTTAGTTGCAATGCTTTTAATTTTGCTTCTTTTTCTTTGTCTGTTGTTGATTTTGCCATAATTTTCTTATTTTTTGGTTGCTAAATTACTCTTTTTATTGTGAATTTCTTTTAATTCTTATTGCAAAAGTAAAATGTGTGAGTGACAACTGTATGTCAACATGTTTTTTTATTTTAAAATAAATTTAAGCATCTACCAACCAAAAATCTAGGTGTTTTCGTTCTAAATCTGTTTTTTTAACTTTTATATTTACCTCATCTCCTAGGGTATATTCGTTTCCTGTTGCTTGTCCAACTACAGCAAATTTCTTTTCATCAAAGGTGTAAAAATCGTCTTGTATATCGCTAATTCTTACCATTCCTTCGCATTTATTTTCCATTATTTCTACATAAATTCCCCAATCGGTTACTCCAGTAATTACACCTTTAAATACATCGTTATTATGGTTTTGCATGTATTTTACTTGCATGTATTTTATAGAGTCTCTTTCGGCTTTAGTTGCCATATATTCTCTTTCGGAAGAATGTTTGCATTTTTCTTCATACATTTCTTTATTGGCAGATTTTCCACCATCTAAATAATGTTGTAATAATCGATGTGTCATGACATCTGGATATCGTCTAATTGGCGACGTAAAATGGGAATAATAATCGAATGCTAATCCGTAATGACCAATATTTTCAGTGGTATAAACTGCTTTACTCATAGAGCGAATGGATAGTGTTTCTACCATATTTTGCTCTGGTTTTCCTGCTACATCGTGTAATAATTTGTTGATTGATTGTGTGGTATGTTTACGAGAATCGGTTTGTATTTGATAACCAAATTTATGGATTATACGTTGTAAATCTTCTAATTTTGAAATATCTGGTTCGTCGTGAACGCGATATATAAATGTTTTTTTACTTGGTGTTCCATTTTTATTTTTGCCAATAAATTCTGCTACTTTACGATTTGCTAGTAGCATAAATTCTTCAATTAATTTATTTGCATCTTTAGATACTTTGGTATATACTCCTATTGGATTTGCATTTTCATCTAAATGAAAACGAACTTCACTTCTATCAAATGAAATTGCACCATCTTGCATTCTTTTTTTTCTTAAAATTTTTGCTAATTTATCCATTTCTAAAATGGCTATTGCTAGTTCTGGTGTGGTATCGTATTCTTTTTCGGTTAGAGAAATTTCTGCTGGAATGGTTACGTGTAATTTTGAATTTTTAGTGTTGTTTGTTGCATTTTCTTCAATAATAACTTGTGCTTCTTCGTAGGCAAATCGCGCATCACTATAAATTACAGTTCTACCAAACCATTGGTTAACTATGTGTGCTTTTTTATCTAGTTCAAATACGGCAGAAAAGGTTAGTTTTTCTTCGTGTGGTCTTAGTGAACATACGTTATTACTTAATACTTCTGGTAACATTGGAACTACTCTATCTACCAAGTAAACAGAGGTTGCTCTATGGTATGCTTCTTCTTCTAAAATAGTATTTTCTTTTACATAATGACTTACATCTGCAATATGAATTCCTATTTCATAATTTCCATTTTCTAATTGCTGAAATGATAGTGCATCATCAAAATCTTTTGCTGTTTTTGGGTCTATGGTAAAGGTTAAAACCTTTCTAAAATCTCGTCTTTTAGCAATTTCTTTTTCGGTTATTTCTATGGGTAATTTTTCGGCATCTTTTTCTACTTCTTTCGGAAATTTGTATGGCAAATTATATTCTACTAATATAGAATGCATTTCGGTATCGTGGTCCCCTGGTTTTCCTAAAACTTCGGTTATTTTACCAAATGGATTTTTAGAGTTTTCTGGCCAATCGGTCATTTTAACTAAAACTTTATCGCCATCTTCTGCGCCATTTATACTTTTTTTATGTACAAAAATATCAGAATACATCTTATTATCGTCTGGTATTACAAATCCGAAATTTTTATTCATTTGTAAAACACCTACAAAATCGGTTTTACTTCTTTCGATAATTTCTACAATATCACCTTCGGTTTTCTTGTTTTTTTGACGGTTATACACATATACTTTAACAGTATCGTTATGTAAAGCATGATTCATATTACGAGATGGTATGTAAATATCTTGTTCTAAATCATCACAAATTACATAGGCATTTCCTCTGGCAGTAGCATCTACACGTCCAATATGATATTTATTATCGCTTATTATTTGATATTTACCTCTATCTATTTCTTTTATTTGCTTATCTAGTAATAGTTCTGCTAACTTTTTAGTTATTTGATTTCTACCATCGGCATCGGTAATTTCTAGTTTTGCTGCTATTTGTTTATAATTTAAACTTTGCTTTGCATTTTTACTAAGTAC
>WFMU01000117.1 GCA_015488935.1 Flavobacteriaceae bacterium
ATTGCTAATTGGAGCTTCTGGCGTTAAAAATGAGGGTGTAGATTTGTATTTTTTTCCATTTTCTGTAGTAATAAATAAAGTGTATTCTGTATCTGGTACTGCTTTAAAAGCGATGTTAGATTGGTATGTTCCAGCTTCTATTTCAGTAAAAGTGTAGGTTTCATTATTTGCATTAATCACAACAGTTGCATTTTTTTCGGTATTAGGCAATTCACTTTCAAGTTTTCTTACACGAGATAATTTTACGGTTTGTTTTTTTAATTTGTTTGTGATAGTACTTTCAATAACAAGAGCTTCTTCAAACGTACCAGTTTTAGGTTCGTAAGGTTCTGTACAGCTAGTAAAAATTAAGATGCTAATTGTAAAAATGGTTATATATGTGTGTAATTTCTTCATTAAAATTTAAAATTATAAGAAACGGTTGGTACAGGTATCGAAAAAATAGAAGTTTGGTAGGCTTGAATTTTTCCATCTTCATTTACAAAAAACACAGAATATGGATTGTTTCTACCAAGCACGTTATATACCGAAATATTCCAAAAACTATGTGCTAGTTTTTTTATTTTATGGTTTCCTTCAATATTAATACCTAAGTCTAAACGATAGTAATCTGGAATTCTAAATTTGTTCCTATCGCTATACAGTACGTGCTCAATACCAGCAAATTCAAATTTTCCGATAGGATAGGTAATAGGTCTTCCTGTTTGATAAATAAAATTAGCCGAAAAACTATATCGTTTTGTAAGTCTATAATTAGCAATTAAACTAAAATCGTGCGGTTTGTCAAAATTAGTAGGAAAGTATTCGCCATTATTAACTTGATTAGTCAAAAACTTACTCTCTAATTTTAAAAAAGATCTAGAATACGAATAGCCAATCCAACCGTTAAAACGTCCTTTTTTCTTTTGGATTAGTAATTCAATACCATAGGCTTTTCCCTGACCACTTAAAAGCTCCGTTTCAATATTTTCATTTAGTGTTAGTTCGGCTCCAATTTTAAAATCGAGCATATTCTTTAATTTTTTATAGTAGCTTTCTAAGCTAACTTTATAATTACCATCTTGGAAATTTTTAAAAATTCCTAAAGAGAATTGATTTGATTTTTGTGGTTTTATATTAAGATTAGATAATTTCCATGTATCCACTGGCGATGCCGTTGTATTGTTAGATAAAGTATGAATGTATTGCGCACCATTATTGTAACCACCTTTGATAGATAACTCAGGTGTAATAGCAAAACTAGCAGAAATACGCACTTCTGGTGTACCATAAGTTTTTACAATTTCATTTTTTTTGTAATGGATGGTTTCTACAATATTTTCTTCATTTACAGGCAAATCAGGTGCATATCTATGCTGTGTAGCTTCCCCTAAAAAGGCATAAAAAGAGTATCTAAATCCAACATTAAATTGTAATTTTTCATTTAATTTGATATTATCTTCTATAAAAACAGCAGATTCTAAAGCTTTTTCTTTTGCGATAAATTTAGGTTCAATAATAGACTCTTCATCTAAAGGTGTTAGATTACCAGGATTTAAATTGTAGAGTTTACTACTTAATCCATAATTAAATCGATGCATTTTGCTTCGTAAATATTTTAATTTTAGTTTTAGTTGTGTTTCGTTTACAGCAAAATTAAAATCAAAATTTTGGTTAGTTATCCCGTCATTTATAATACTAAATTCATATCTAGTATTATTTAATTGGAGGTTTAGTTTATTTTTTTCATTGATGGAATAATTGTAATCTATAGATGCCAAACGATTACTGTATTTGTATAAAGAATCGGAAGAAATACTAAATTTATCTTTACTGTAATAGCCTGTAGCTTTTAACGAACTTTTTTTATTGATTTTGGTTTCAAATCGCAAAATACCATCAAAAAAGGAAGCCTCACTATTTTTAATATTCTCATCTGGCACTTTTTTTAATATCCAGTTAGAATAGGTGGTTCTAAATCCTGTAAGTACAGCGGTTTTATTTTTCACAATTGGTGTTTCTAGCATTAGATTAGCGGTTATTAATCCAATATTTCCTTGCCCTTTAAATTTTTCTTTGTTTATTGATTTGGTTGAAATATCAATAACCGAAGATAAACGACCACCAAATTCGGCAGGAACATTTCCTTTGTAGATAGCAACATCTCCAGAAGAAAATGGATTTATTGCAGAAAATACACCAAAAAAGTGTGATGGATTATATATAACAGCATTGTCTAATTTAATTAGATTTTGGTCAGATTTTCCACCTCTAACATTATAGCCAAGTGAGCCTTCACCAGCAGTTTTAATTCCAGGCATGGTTGTGGCAACTTTTAAAATATCTCTTTCGCCAAAAATTAACGGAACTGTTTTTATACCTTTAATATCAATTTTTGTAATACCTATTGCTGCTTTTTTTATGTTACTGTTTTTACCAGAATTAATTAAAACTTCGTTAAGATTTACAGCAGCATTTTTTACCTTAAAGCTTAAATTTCCATCGCCATATACAACAATATCCTTTTTTGTATCTTGATAACTGGTATATTTTGTGGAAATAGTATGTATTCCTGGAGGAATTTTTAAAGAATAATACCCTTTGCTATTCGTTGTTGCATAAATATTGGTGTTTTCTACACGGATAATTAAATCTTTAATAGGTTTGTTTGTTGCTTTACTTTTAATATAACCAAAAACTTTATAAAGACTTTTCTGTTTGGTATTACTCTCTTTTCC
>WFMU01000118.1 GCA_015488935.1 Flavobacteriaceae bacterium
TTATTAGGTTGATTTTGATTAAGATTTGTTGGAAATTAAATTTTTCAACAAATCTTTTTTGTAATGGATATTTCTTAAATTTCGGTTGCTTATAACAGTAATAAAATCATTCTAAAAAAACACAAATTAGGTAAACATTTTTTTTGTACTTTTATAAATTCAAATCGTAAACAAAAAAACAAAGAATGAGTTATCAAAAATTTGAAGAATACAACTTAGAAACTACCAAAGAAATACAAGAAAAATACCTAGATATACTTAAAGAAGTTGGCGAAAATCCGAATAGAGAAGGTTTATTAAAAACACCAGAACGAGCTTCTAAAGCCATGCAATTTTTAACACAAGGATATGATATTGATGCAGAAAAAATTTTAAAATCAGCATTATTTAACGAAGATTATTCCGAAATGGTAATTGTAAAAGATATTGAGCTGTATTCACTCTGTGAACATCATGTACTGCCATTTTTTGGAAAAGCACACATTGCTTATATTCCAAATGGAAAAATAGTAGGATTGAGTAAAATACCAAGAATTGTAGATGCTTTTGCACGTAGATTGCAAGTACAAGAACGATTAACAGACCAAATTGTAAATGTAATTGATAAGGTACTAAAACCACAAGGAGTTGCTGTTGTAATTGAAGCATCGCACATGTGTATGATGATGCGTGGTGTACAAAAACAAAATTCGGTAACCACAACATCTGCATTTAGAGGTGCATTTAAAAATGTAGAAACAAGACTGGAATTTTTAAAGTTGATTAATAGTAAGTTGCATTGAGTTTGAGGTGTTGGGTTTTGTCCCGAAGTCTCAGGATTGGGTTTTGTCCCGAAGTCTCGGGATTGGGTTTTGGATGATATGTGAACAGCTTATAGAGTGTTTTTTGTAATGACAATGAAGAAAACAGCTTATAGAATAATAAGTAAAGCCGTTTTGCTAAAGCAGCTTTTTATAAAAAAACAAAGAATGAATTGTAACAAAATAATAAGAAAATAGACAAATAAATGATTATGAAAAAAAAATTATACTTAATATGCTTCTTTATAGTGAATTTATCTTTTGCGCAAGAAGTAATCGAAGAAAACATTGTAAAGCCACAAGATTTAGTGCAAAAACAATTAGAAGCTTATAACACAGGCAATATCGAAGCCTTTTTAGAGCCTTATGCCGAAGATGTTGAGATATATGACTTTCCAAATACATTAATCAACAAAGGAAAAGATAAAATAAGACCAATATATGCATCTTTGTTTGCCAAATACAAAAAGTTACATTGTAAATTGGTAAATAGAATAGTTCAAGGTAATACCATTATAGACCAAGAAAATGTAACCTTTACAGAAGGCGGAAGAGTTTATGGTGCAATAGCCATCTATAAAATAAAAAATAATAAAATTGCCAAAGTATATTTTATTCAGTAAAACAGACCAAATAATAGAAAAACAGCAACAATAGTAAATGGAACACAATTCAACATTCCCAATTAAATTAAGTGAATTAGAAAGCTTACGCGAAGAAGCATCTTCATATTTAAAATCCGTACAGTGGGAGCAAGGCTCTAGAGCCAAAAGTAAAGATGGAAAATCGGTAAAAGAGCAAGAAAGTATTTTGCTGTACTTATCTAAAGCAACATCAGGAACTTCGATGGCAGAAACAACCTCAGTTTCTAAAACAATTTTAAAATTAAAAAAGCGATTGTTACCAAACTCATTAGCAATTCCATTAAAATTAAATAAAACCTTACTCAACATTCAAGATGCAATTACCATTGGAATTTGGTTAAAAGATAATTACAACGATTCTTCAGGATTCTCGGCATTAAACGAAAGAAAATCCTCTTTAGTAGATTCGCAAAAACGAGAATTTGAATCTAAAATGCAAACCGCAACAGCCTATTTGTTATTTGGATTTTCCTATTATACCTTATACGAATTAAAAGATGAAGCATCGGACGATTTATCTGTAATGAAAAACAAATTTGCAGGTATTCCAGAATTGTCGTTAATATCGCCTTTAAAAGGAATATCCTGTGCCTTATTTTATTACGATAGATACCTAAACCATCCAGATGTAATAAAATCAGAACAAGATGTTATTGATTTTACAGTGGTGTATTTTGAAGCATTAATAGACGAAATTAACCAGCGTAAAGGCGCGTTGGATTATACCGAAACCCTCGAAGATAGAACCTACAAGTTAGAGAAATCTGAATTTATAGTAGCAGGGTGGGAAACAATCTTTAATGATAATGTAAAGAGCGTTGAATTTAACAAAATCCAATTCGAGCAAATCGTAGGAAATAGAGATGCAAAACATTTCGCAAAACGATTAATCGAAAGAATGTTAGCCTACGATTTTAAAGCAAAGAAAAATCCATTTCAGGAACTAGGCGGATTTATGCCTGTATTTATGGGTTACGGAATTCCCGGAACAGGAAAATCCATGTTAATTGCTGCCATTGCAACCAAATTAAAAGAATATGCAGATGCTTTGGATATACCATTTTTGTTTCATCCAATGCCAGATACATTAATATCAACATTTCAAGGAGGCTCGGCAGAAAAAATGGTAAAATGGATGAAACCATTGCAAGACCCAAGCAAACTAATATTTGCACCAATAGACGATGCCGAAAATAACTTACAAGAGCGTACAGCACAAGGAGTTTCTGCTGGAGTAAAAGAAGTAATTGGCGTATTTTTGCGTTATACGGAAGGTGCTTATGCAGTAAATTATGGAAATTCTTCGGTTGGATTATTTACCAATCTTCCAGAAATGTTAGATAAAGCTGTAATTTCTAGAATTCAAGGAAGATTTAAAATTGATGGCGCACGAACCATTCCAGATTTCTTAGACCAAGATTATATTTGGTGGCGAAAATTAGATAAAACCTTACCAGATTTTGTAAATATGGAAAATCCAGATTACCAATGGTTAAGTGAGCAAGGTTTGGCAAAAAACTTAGGAGAAATACTAAAACATACCGAAAAACCAACCGAGCAACGTGTGCTAGAGATTTACGAAAATGTTGAAAAACAATACAAAGACAAGCAGCATTTATTTTATGCAGAGCTGTATAAAGAAATTCAAAAAACCTTTCCGTTTTTCTCTTCAAGAGATATTAGAAACATCCAAAAAGCGGTGTCTATGCGATTAACAGATTTTGATTTACCAGAAGAATGGCTAGATAATCCTGAAATATTTTTACAAAAAGAGTACGATACTAAATTTGATATGTTGCAAGATGTGATGCGTCAGAATATGAAAGGATTGGACTTTTCGGATATAAGACGACAAGAAGTAATTCGCTATCTAGATAATATGGCAATTATTGCAGATACAGATTTTAAACGAAAAGTAGATAATAGAGTAAAAGAATTGAATATTAGAATGGCGGCGGAAAAAAAGTTTAAAGCGTAATTTTAGAGATTAAATTTTTCGAATGAATAAATTTCAAAATAAAGATTTTCTACATAAAATAGTAGGTTTGTTGGATGATGCACGTAAAAATGTTGTGCGCACAATAAATCATACTATGGTGATTACTTATTTTGAAATTGGTAGAATGATTGTAGAAGAAGAACAAGAAGGGAAAGAACGTGCAGGTTATGGAAAATCATTGCTAAAAGAAGTCTCTAAGGAGTTGACAAAGCAGTTTGGGAGAGGTTTTTCTATACGAAACCTGGAACAAATGCGAAAATTTTACATTGCCTATTCAATTTCGCAAACACTGTCTGCGGAATTGAAAAATGAGAAATCTGCAACACTGTTGCGGAAATCTAAACCAAATTCCGCAACAGCGTCTAGGATTTCTAAAAATCAACAAGAATTAGTTGTCAAATTTAATTTAAGCTGGTCACATTATTTAACATTAATACGAATTGATGATAAAGATGAACGAAACTTTTATGAAATAGAAAGTTATAAAAATAATTGGAGTGTACGAGAGCTAAAACGCCAATATGATTCAGCTTTGTATACAAGATTAACTTTAAGTAGAGATAAAAAGGAAGTTAAAGAATTAGCTGTAAAAGGTCAAATAGTAGTATCTCCAAAAGATATTATTAAAGATCCTTATATTTTAGAGTTTATCGGTTTGCCAGAAAACACAAAATATTCTGAAAGTGATTTAGAGCAAAAAATAATAGATAAATTAGAACATTTTCTCTTAGAATTAGGAAATGGTTTTACTTTTGTAGCAAGACAAAAGCGAATATCGTTTGATGATAAACATTTTAGGATAGATTTGGTTTTTTATAATCGTATCCTAAATTGCTTTGTATTAATTGATTTAAAAATAGGAGATTTAAAACATCAAGATATAGGACAAATGCAGATGTATGTGAATTTTTATGATAGAGAGTTGAAATTAGATTCAGAAAATAAAACTATTGGAATAATATTATGTAAAAATAAAAGCGAAGCAGTAGTGAAATACACTTTACCAGAAAATAATGAACAAATATTCGCAAGTAAATACAAGACAATATTACCAACTTTAGCAGAATTTGAGTCCATAATAAAAGAATAATGAAAAAACTTAAACAAGCAAAATTATACCAACCAGATGCTATAGAAATATCTGGCTTTTTAGTAGAACGTTATAATAAATGTTTGAATTTGTTAGGATTAATGCCTACAAAATTAGAAAGCTTTACCATCGATGGAAAAGGTTGGAGTCCAGAAATAGCAGCCGAAAAAGACGAAATACACTATTTGAATAATGGCGATGCAAATCCACATGCAATAATTATTTCACCTTTGCAAAAAGGAAGATGGATTTACGAGCCATTTCATAGTTTTGACAAAGAGTTAATGGATTTAATTTTTGAAACTTACGAAGACGAAATTAAAGATATTACCAAAGAATCTGCTTTGTGTATCGATTTTAATCAAGGTATCGATGTATTTTACGAAACTTTTGATTTGCTCAACTATAAAAACATTAAAATTTATTTTAATTTAATAAATGACTTAAATAAAATACAA
>WFMU01000119.1 GCA_015488935.1 Flavobacteriaceae bacterium
AAAATATAATTTCAGGAATTTCTCATAAGTACTTTTTTAATAACAAAACAAGTTCCAAAATATCCTTTTCTTACAGTAATATTAACGAAAAAGTAAATATAGATACCTTAAATATAGACAATTCTAAATACTATAAATATTTTGATGAAAAATTAACTACCACTTATACCACTATTGATGCTAAAATAAACGCTAAACTAAATGTAAAAAATCAAGTTTCTGGAGGTGTTTCTTACACCAATTACGGTATTAATTTTAATATTGATTTAGTAAGTGAATACCAAAGTAATATCAATAAAAACACAGGATTACTAGGTTCATATATTAATTGGCAACATCGCTTTACCGATGATTTAACATTAAACGCTGGTTTAAGATATCAATTATTTACCTTAAACAACCAAAGTGTTATGGAACCTAGAATTGGATTAAAATACCAATTAAAAAATAATACCAATTTTAATATTGCTTATGGTTTACATAGTAATATTAATCCTTTACTGAGCTACTTTACCACACAAGAAGTATCTCCAAATAATTTTATTTATGCCAATACCGATTTAGAAGTCGTTAAATCGCACCATTTTATTGTTGGAACTGAACACAAAATAAAAAACAATTTAAAAATTAAAGCAGAACTTTACTATCAATATTTATTTAATGTTCCTATTTCTCACAAAGAACCAACTTATTCTATTATAAACTCAGGATACAATGAAGCTGGTGGTTCTCAACTATTTTACGATAAACTGTTTAATGAAGGAAAAGGCAAGAATTATGGTTTAGATCTAACCTTAGAATATCCGCTAAAAAATGGTTTTTATGCGCTCCTTACAGGTAGTATATATAATTCAAAATACAAAGCTTACGATGTTATTTGGCGAAATACTGCTTGGAATGGTAATTTTATGAGTAGTTTACTTACTGGAAAAGAGTTTAGGTTAGGAAAAAAATCTTCGTTCGGATTAGATATTGCTTTAAATTACGCTGGTGGAAGAAGATATACACCTATCGATATAAATCAATCCATTACTAATAATGAAGTTGTATATGATACAACACACGCTTTCGAAAATAAATTACCAGACTATTTTAGAACCGATTTAAAATTAACTTATAAAAGAAATGGAAAGAAACTAAATCACGAATGGAGTATCGATTTAAGAAACGTACTTAATAGACAGAATATTTTTTCGCAAAATTATAATATTGCCAATAATCGTATAGATACTTCGTATCAACAAGGATTTTTGCCTGTAGTTCAATATCGTATTTTATTTTAACTATGGCATACTCAGGCTAAATATTGTTAAACCCTTAATTAAAAGTTTTATTATTTTGAAACTAAAAATAATGGCAATTAATGTATTTTTGTTTTTCTAAATTAATTAATGGCTAAACAACAAATAAAATATTACTGTCAGAATTGTGGTGCGCAACATGCCAAATTATTAGGCAAATGTACAACCTGTAACGAATGGGGAACTGTTGTTGAAGAAATTATACAAAAAGAAACTAAAAATACAAGATCTTGGCAAAGCATTTCTAAAGCAAAAAAAGTAGCTAAAGCGGTTAAAATCAATGCTATTTCGTTACAAGAGGAAGACCGCTATAAAACCAATAATAAAGAACTAGATAATGTACTTGGTGGAGGTATTGTAAAAGGTTCTGTAATTTTACTTGGTGGCGAACCTGGCGTTGGTAAATCTACTTTAATTTTACAAATTGCTTTACAAATACCTCAAAAAGTATTGTATGTTTCTGGCGAAGAAAGTCAAAATCAGATTAAAATGCGAGGGGAGCGGTTATCTATCAAAGGATTTAAATTAAATCAACTAGATTCCGATTGTCTTATTTTAACCGAAACCAAAACACAAAATATTTTTAAAGCTATTGAAGAACATCAACCAGAAATTGTGGTTATTGATTCCATTCAAACGTTACATACAGACTATATTGAGTCGTCTCCCGGAAGTATTTCACAAATTAGAGAATCGGCAGCCGAACTTATTAAGTTTGCCAAAGAAACCGCTACACCTGTTTTATTAATCGGACATATTAACAAGGAAGGGAGTATTGCTGGGCCAAAAATTTTGGAGCACATGGTAGATGTTGTTTTACAATTCGAAGGAGACCGTAATCATACCTATCGTATTTTACGAGCAAATAAAAATCGTTTTGGCTCTACTGCCGAATTAGGTATTTACGAAATGCTAGGTACAGGCTTACGCGAAATTGAAAATCCTAGCGAGATTCTAATTTCTGAAAAAGATGCTAGTTTAAGCGGAACAGCAATTGCGGCAACTTTAGAAGGTATGCGTCCTTTAATGATTGAAGTTCAAGCCTTAGTAAGCACCGCTGTTTACGGAACACCGCAACGTTCGGCAACAGGTTATAATATTAAACGACTACACATGATACTTGCTGTTTTAGAAAAACGTGCAGGTTTTAGATTAGGTGCTAAAGATGTTTTTTTAAACATAGCAGGAGGTATTAAAGTAGATGACCCTGCTATTGATTTAGCCGTTGTTGTAGCAATATTATCTTCTAACGAAGACGAAGCCATACCGCAAAATTATTGTTTTGCTGCCGAAGTTGGTTTGGCTGGTGAAATTAGAGCTGTAAACCGTATAGAGCAACGTATTTTAGAAGCAGAAAAACTAGGTTTTGATACTATTATTGTTTCCAAATACAACAAAATACCACAAAAAAAATATACTATTGACGTGGTTAAAGTTTCTAAAATCGAAGAAGTTTTTAATCGGTTGTTTTAAGTGGAATAGTTTTTATATTTCTCAATCATTATTGTCCTTCAAAAGACCTATGACCGCTTCGCTTCTAGACATAAGACGCAAGATTAAAATATAACTAATTGACAATTAGTCTATTAAAAAAAATCAACTATCTTTTTATTTCATTAGGTTTCATCGCTTGTGTAAATTTCTTTATTATTCAACCATTGCTCTAAAACTAGGAGAATATATTAGCAAGCTATTCTTTCTCCTTCAATAAATAAATATACACAGGATAATGGTCGCTATAACCACCTGTAAAAGTAGCTCCAGACCAGCTTCTATATGGATACCCTTTGTAGCGTCCCTTCTTTTGAGTCATGTATCTCGGATTAAAGATATTTGCTTTGTATAATTTGTAGGTACTGTAGTCTTTTTTTGCCGTTACTAGTGGCGAAGTCAATAAAATTTGATCAAAAAGATTAATATTATCACGATATCCTAAAGTACTTAAACCACGTCTAAACATATCGTCCATCGGATTGTAAATAGCACCATGTGGCAAACCTGCTTTTTTAGATTTAGTCTTTAAAATATTTCGAAGACTCGAATTTGTTGGGTCATCGTTTAAATCGCCCATAATAATTATTTTGGGATTAGGATATTCTTCCTTTAACTCTTTAATAATTTTTAGATTTAAAGCAGCAGCTTTTTCTCTAGAAGGTCGGCTTTTTTGCTCACCACCTCTACGAGAAGGCCAGTGATTTACAATAATATGTACAACCTCATCATCCAATAAACCTGTAACCAAGAGTTGGTCTCTTGTAGCATAAGGTTTTCCATCATCATCAAATAATTTTAATGTATATGTTTTATGGCTCATTGGTTTAAAATATCTTTTTTGATATAATAAAGCAACATCAATACCACGTACATCTGGCGACTCATAATGAATAATACCATAATGTTTATTTTTTAGATGATTGTTTGCAATTAAATCTTCTAAAACATTTCTATTTTCAATTTCTGCAACACCTATTATCGCAGGACTTGTTTTTGTTTTATCTTTCCCTATTTCCGAAATAACTTTTGCCATATTATCAATTTTTGCCCAATATGCCTTTGCTCTATTTCCTTCTTTAATATCCATTATTGGACTTCTTTCGTCTAACTTTTTTGGGTCATTAATCGTATCAAAAAGGTTTTCTAAATTGTAAAAAGCAACTGTTCTTATTTGGAATTTTTTATTTTTAGCATGTTTCTTATGCGACATTCTTTGCGCATTCGAATTTGTAAAAATTAATAAACTTAAAAGGAAGGTAAAAATATATTTCATTGGTAATAAATGTTTAAATTTTAGGCTAAATTAACT
>WFMU01000120.1 GCA_015488935.1 Flavobacteriaceae bacterium
AAGCAAAAACAATTAAATAAATATTGCGAAAAAGTACACTATTATAAAAGAAGTTCTTTTTTAAGTATTTTTTCTCGAAAACCATTTATAGTAAAAACCAGAAATAGCGAAGCACTAATAAAAAACTTAAATAAAGATAACTTTCCAATATTATTTGAAGGCATACATACTACATTTCCACTAATAAACTCTGATTTCTCTAACCGAAAAATTTTGGTTAGAACACATAATATAGAACACAATTATTATGCTGGTTTAGCAAAAAGTGAAACTAGTATTTTTAAAAAATTATTTTTCAACTTCGAAGCAAAAAAACTTCAGATTTATGAAAAAATAATACATAAAGTAGATGTAATATTAACAATTTCGCCATCCGAACAAAAATATTTTAAAATTAAATTTGGCAAAAAAAGTAAGTACATACCTGTATTTCATCAAAAAGATAAAGTTACAAAACTCTCCGAAAAAGGAGAATATGCCTTATATCATGGCGATTTAAGAGTTGCCGACAACCTAAAAGCAGTAAATTATTTAATCGCTATTTTTAAAACCATAGATTATCCTTTACGAATTGCAAGTAGTTTTAAAAATAACCAGATATTAGAAGAAATAAAAAGCATAAAAAATATTTCGTTTGAATTAATTGATAGTCAAAATCAAAATCACTTACAAGTTCTCTTTGAAAAAGCACATATTAATACCTTACCAACATTTCAAAAAACAGGAATAAAATTAAAGTTAATACATGCTTTATTTAGTAGTCGTTTTTGTATTGTAACCAACAAAATGGTAGAAGATACTGGTTTAGAAAGTCTGTGTGAAATTGCATATAATAAGAATGAATTTAAAGAAAAAATTAATAACTGTATTCTAAAAAAATATACCAAAAAAGAAATCTTAAACAAACAAAAAAAATTAATTCAATTTGAAACTTCAAAAAATGCACAAAAAATAATTAATCTCATTTAATAAAATACTATCTTTACCTTTGCTAAACCCTAAAATATTAAAGAAATCCAAAAATGGAATATAAAAATTTACAAATTGACAGAGAAGAAAAAATTGCAATAGTAACTATCAATCGCCCACAAAAATTAAATGCGTTAAATAGAGAAACCATACAAGAATTACACCAAGTGTTTTCTGTATTAGAATCCGACAATACAATCAAAGTAATTCTTCTTACAGGTAGTGGTACAAAAGCTTTTGTAGCTGGTGCAGATATTTCTGAATTTGCAGATTTTAATATAGCACAAGGAGCAGATTTAGCAAAAAAAGGACAAACATTATTATTTGATTTTATAGCAAATTTAAGTACTCCTGTAATTGCAGCTGTAAATGGTTTTGCCCTTGGAGGTGGTTTAGAGTTAGCAATGGCATGTCATTTTAGAGTAGCATCAGACAATGCAAAAATGGGATTACCAGAAGTTTCCTTAGGTGTAATTCCTGGATATGGAGGAACACAACGTCTGCCACAACTTATTGGTAAAGGCAAAGCAATGGAACTTATTTTAACGGCAAATATGTTAACAGCGAATGAAGCAAAAGATTGTGGTTTAGTAAATCATGTAGTACCACAAGAAGAGTTATTAGCATTATGTAAAAAGTTAGCAACCAAAATTTCAAGAAATTCATCCGCAGCAATTTCGAGTGCTATTAAAGCTATTAACGCAAATTTTGATTTTGATAAAAATGGTTTTGAAGTAGAAATTAAACAATTTGGTTCTTGCTTTGGTACTAAAGATTTTACCGAAGGAACCACAGCATTCTTAGAGAAAAGAAAACCAAATTTTAAATAAGGATTATTATTTTAAAAAAAGTATTATTTTAGCAACAAATGTAATTACTAACAAATGGAAGATTTTATTAAACCAAATAAGGTAGAAGAAGAAATTATTTTAGATGCAGGTAAAGTTATCATGTGTAAAACAAACAAAGAAGGAATCTTTGAATTTGCCAATGAATACTTTATGGAAGTAAGTGGTTACGAAGAATATGAACTTATGGGAAAATCCATGTTTTGTATTCAACATCCAGATATGCCAGAAGTTATATTTAAAATGATGTGGGAAAAACTTTTGGCAAAAGAAAACTTTAGTGTTGTTATTAAAAATATTGCTAAAACTGGTAAATTTTATTGGTCTGTTACCAATTTTGATTTTAAAATTGATGAGAAAGATGAAATTGTAGCAATATATAGTAAAAGAGTTGCCGCAAGTAGAGCATCTATAGCATTTTTTAGTAAATTATATAAAACTTTGTTGCGAATTGAAAAAGAAAATGGAATTAATGCAGCTGAAAAATATTTAAATGGCTATTTAGAAGAAAAGAGAATGAATTTTAAAGAGTTGGTACAACAATTCTATGACAATTTAGAAACTAATACTATCCCTAAAGCAAAAACTATAAAAATAGAAACACCAAAACCTCAACCTCATGTTGTTGAAGAAAAAACGCCTAATAAAGAAAATATTGAAGTTTCTAAAAAACCTGTTGTAGAAACAAAACCAAAAGAAATAGAAAAAATTGAAAAGAAAAAAGAACAAGTAGTTGAAAAAACTCCTGAGGTTAAAAAATCTGAACCTGTAAAA
>WFMU01000121.1 GCA_015488935.1 Flavobacteriaceae bacterium
AATATAGAAGATGTGCATTTAAAAATACCAAAAGAAGTAATACCTACTGTAAATCATATTGTAGAAGAAATTAAAGATAAAAATATTTTTTACAACCAACCAAGTAAAGAAGAATAAACCCTATTTATTACAAAAATTAATAATATTTTTGTTTTACAAAACATAAAAAACCATGAAAAATACTTTTAAAATTATTTTGCTAATCCTATTATTTCTAACACTAGAAGCAAGTTATTCGCAAATAAAAAAATTTGGAGACGTAACGTTAGAAGAATTTAAAACAGAAGACAAGTATAGCGATTCTGACGCAGTTGTGTTATTTAAAGAAAGAAAAACAGAGCTTACATTTCAAAATATGGAAGGTTGGACTTTGATAACAACTGTACATGAACGTATAAAAATTAATTCAAAAAAAGGTTATGATAATGCAACTAAAAGGATAAAATATTATCTAGCAAAAAACAAAAATGATGAGTTGATAAGTGTGAAAGCTACCACCTATAATGTAAAAGGTAAAGAAATAATAAAAACAAAGCTTAAATCAAATGGAGTTTTTAACAAAAAAATAAATGGAAGATGGGGAGAAAAAATTTTTACCATGCCAAATGTAAAAGAAAATTCTATCATAGAATGGAAATATACTATTCGATCCAATTATTTTTATGTAATAGATGATGTTATTTTTCAGTATGATATTCCCATAAAATATTTTAAAGCAAAAATTAATATTTTGGATCATTTAAAATTCAAATATTGGTTTACCAATAGACTGCATGCGGTAGTTAGTACCAAAAATGGACTTGAAGTTGAAATTGAAGATGTGCCAGCATTAAAGACAGAACCTTTTGTAAAAAATATTAATTTGCATAGAGCAAAGGTCGTTTTTGAAGTATTTGCATCCAACTTTCCACACGATACATATATAGAGTACTCTAAAACATGGAAAGATGTAACAAAAACAATTTATAATGATAATAGGTTTGGAAAACAATTAAAAAAATCGAAGTATTATCAGTCTTATATTGTAGATATATTAAAAGATTGTAAAACAAAAAAAGATTCTGTATTAGCAATATATAATTTTGTAAAACACAAAGTAAAATGGAACAGAGTTAGTAGTAAATTTACAAGTAAAGGTGTTAAAAAAGCGTTTAAAGAAGGAAGTGGAAATGCAGCAGAAATTAACTTGATGTTAACTTCAATGCTCCAAAAAATAGGTTTAAAGGCAAATCCGATTGTATTAGGAACAAGAAATTATACAGAGCCATATTACCCAACCATTGTAGGATTTAATTATGTAATCTGTGGAGTTGAAATGGATAACGATATATTTTTACTCGATGCAACAGAAAAATATGGAAATATAGACGTTTTGCCACTAAGAGCCATAAATGGATTAGGACGAATGTTGAGAAAATCTGGAGGATCGACATTTATTAATCTAATGCCAAAAAAGGTAGCAGTAACGAAGAAAAATTTGAATATTAAAATAGACAAAACAGGAAAAATAACAGGAAATCTTAGAGTGTTAAAAACGGGGTTAGAAGGAATGCGAAGCAGGAAAAAATTAAATGCTTTATATGAAGATGTACTTATATCTCATCTAGAAAGACAATATAAACCTATCGAAATAGAGAAAGTAAAACTCATGAATAAAAATAATTTAGATAAAGCATTTATAGTTTCGTCCAAGTTTAAATATCCTGAGAATATAGAAAAAATGGAAGATAAAATAATATTTTCGCCATTATTTTTTCTGCAAAAAAAAGAAACTGATCTTAAGTCAGATACAAGAAAATATCCAATAGATTTAGGAATGGCATTTAAAGAAGTAATACACGTTTCTATAACTTTACCAGAAGGTTATAAGGTAAAAAGTATACCAAAAGAAATAGTATATAGTTTAGAGAATAAGCAAGGATTATTTTCATATTCTATAGTAGAAAACAACCATAAAATTATTGTAAAAGCTATAACATTTTTAAATGATCCGATTGTTAAAGTAGAAGATTATAAAAATTTCAAACAGATGATTCTTAAAATAATTCAAACAGAATCCGAACCAATTATACTAATTAAATCATAGAATAAATATTAAACAATCTCCATTTTTTTCAATAAAAAAGAAGCATTCATGTTTTGGCAAATACCAGTTTTAAAAGTATAATCAAAATGGAGTTCGTCATTAATAATTTCGGCATCAAAATAATAATTTTTTACTTGTGGTAATTCATTGGTAATTTCGCAAAGACTTAAATCGTGTGTGGCAATAATTCCAGTAGAATTAGATTTAACCAATTTTTCTACAAATTTTCTAGAACCAATAGCTTTGTCTTTACTATTTGTACCTTTTAGGATTTCATCTAAAATAATAAAGTATTTTTTTGTTGCAGTTTCTGGGTTAATTTCATCGATAATAAATTTAAGACGTTTTAATTCCGAAAAGAAATACGATTCGTCATCTGTTAAAGAGTCGCTAGTGCGCATACTTGTAATTAAATGAATAGGAGCATACTCAAAATGAGTAGCACAAACAGGTAAACCTACATTAGCCATAACAATACTTAAAGAAACAGTACGTAAAAACGTACTTTTTCCAGCCATATTAGCACCAGTAATAATAAAAAACTCATGGCTATTAATAGAAAAATCATTATCAATTCTTTTAGTTTCGTTTAATAATGGATGTCCAAGTTGTTTGGCTTTAATCGTAAAATTGGTATCTGTTAAAATAGGAAAAGTATGTTTAGGATAATTAAAAACATAATTAGCCAAAGAATTTTGTGCATCAAAAAAAGCAATAACTTCAAACCAATTTTCTACTTGATGATGGTAGTTTTTAATCCATTGTTCAACTTTATAGGTTTGTTTTAAATCCCAAAGAGCAAAACCGTTACCGAAAATTCCGAAAATGATATTATTGCGTTGGTCAAGAGCATCTAAAGCTTTAGAAAAATCATTAAAAATAGTAGAAGCTTTTTTGTTTTCTGTTTTAATTTGTTGTTGTTTCTTTATTAAAATTTCCGAAGTAAAGTTTTCACTTTCAATCTGTAATAATAATTGATGGTACTGTTTGAAAGTATCTTTAGCTTGATTTGCGTTTATATAGATAGAATTAATCTTTTTAAGATAAAGTCCAGTTATACCCAAACCAATAAAAAACTAAGTAATAGTGTAACTAAAACCAATATATTCAATGTAGTTTAAGCCGAATAGTACCATAGAAATCCCAAAAAATAAAGTGGGCAAAAAAGCCATAAATTTTGGTAAAAAAGAAGTGTGATTATTTAGCCAATTTACAATACTATCGGCTTTAGTTTCGACATTAACTAAGCTAGCAGTTGCGCTAAAATTTTGCCGCCATTTAGGTTTGTTTGCTAGTTCAGCAAGGGATTCTTGTTTTAGCTTAATGTTGTCAATAGTATTAGAAGTAATAATTTCGGCTAATTTATCTTTCCCAGACAAAATAGAAGTTCGGTTGAGGTATTGAAAAAAAGAGCCATTACCAAATAAATCAATATCGTAACTAAAAGCATGCGTTGGACTCAAGTACTCACTACCTAAATCTAAATCAGATTTATCCTGATTAAAAACGTTTATTTCAGTATTATTGATTTTTAGTAAAGCTTGAATTTTATTTTTTTTATGCTGTAAATCGGTATGTTTAGAAACTAAAAACAAGAAAAAGGCTATACCAAAAATAAAAATAAGCATCATTGCTTTAGCGTTTCCAAAAAAGAAATAAACGCCAAAGATAATAGCAATAAAGACGGCAAGTCTAAACATGCTAGAAAAGGTTAGTTTTTTCTTAATTTGTGCTAATTCAGTTTCAAAACGAAGTTTCTCCGTTTTATAAAAATTTAAAGGATTTTGCATATATTATTTTTTATAACCTATTTTGTTTCTTGGTTTTTCTTTTTTTTCAATGAGTTCATCAAGGTAACTAAACACAAGTTCGATATTTTTACTGTGATTAGAAAGTTTCTTTTTAATATCTTCAATTTCTAATTTAATATTTAAATTGTCTGTAAAAGCTTCTCTCATTTTAGAGAATAATCGCATAATTTTAATATTAACTTCTATCGATTTATTACTGTGTAATACACTTGATAGCATCGCAACACCTTGTTCTGTAAAAGCATAAGGTAAATGCCGTAATCCCATTTTATCCTTAGAATTGGAGGTGACAAATTGGCTCCTCCAATTTTTCAACTCTGTATCCGTAAGCGTAAACATAAAGTCGTTAGGAAACCGTTTAAGATTTCTCTTTACTTGCCTTTTTAGGTATTTGGTTTCTACACCATACAGCAAAGCTAGATCTTTATCAAGCATTACTTTCTGATTTCTAATAAAATAGATTTTACTTACAATAATCTTGTCTGTACTTATAATTTCTTTTTTCATAGCATATAAAATTTAATGCAAATCTAATAAATATAGTTAACTTTGTAAGGCAGATGAAGAATAAATACAACATATCGTATCGTTTTTGGATAACACATAACGAAGAACCATTTTTAGGAAAAGGAAGAATAGAATTATTAAAAATACAAGAATTAGGATCTTTAAAAAAGGCATCCGAGGCATTAAAAATGTCCTATCGGAAAGCGTATTATAGTATCAGTCATATAAATAAAGTATGCGATAAACCAGTGGTAATTATTAAGCGTGGTGGTAAAAACGGAGGTTCGTCAGAACTTACACCTCATGGAATTGAACTTATTGAGCGGTTTCAAAAACTATCCAAGAAGTTTGATACATTTATTAAAAATAATGCACTATAAAAATTCATAAATTAAGAAATGTCCTCATTTTACGCTAAATTTTTTGCGAAATTATACGATAAGTTCATGGTTTCATTTGAAGAAAAAATAGTGAAAGATCGACAAAGAATGCTTCAAAATCTTACTGGAACTGTTTTAGATGTAGGCTCTGGAACAGGCGTAAATTTTGCTCATTTTAATACTAAAGTTCGTGTTATAGCTGTTGAACCTTCAAAACCCATGCTAGATAAATCGGTTGAAAAAGTGAAAGGAAAAAATATTACACTAATAAATTTAGATATAAATGACGCAAAACTTCATGAGACAATAAAAGAAAATAGTTTAGACGCCATAGTGTCTACTTTAGTTTTATGTACTATTAAGAATCCTGATGTCGCATTAGATAATTTTAAAAAATGGTTAAAACCTGATGGTAAACTCCTCATTATTGAGCATATTCATTCCGATAAAAAACGAAAAGCATTTTTTGAAAATCTGTTTAATCCGTTATGGAAAATAATAGGCGAAGGTTGTAACCTGAATAGACATACCGATGTATTGATTAAATCTAAAGGGTTTAAACCCTTAGAAGAACATTATTTTACTATCGGTTTACGGATGCATAAAGGTATTTTTACCTTAGATAATTGATGTGCTAATTCTAATTTTTTGGTTGAATTTTTTCAATTACAATTTAAAAAAAAAATATGTACATTTGTATAGCGTTATTCATTTTTGGGAATATCGTTTTTTTAAATATAATTAATGCAAAAAGCATCAGAAATACAAAGTGTAGTATTACATAATAAATGGATAAAAGCTTCGGTTTTAGGAACGGTGTGGGCAGCTTCTGAAATTGTATTAGGTAGTTTTTTACATAATATACGCATGCCATTTAGCGGAAATGTATTGGTAGGAATAGCCATGATATTATTAATAGCAGCAAGTCATATATGGACAGAAAAAGGAGTGATTTGGCGTTCAGGATTAATATGTGCTTTACTAAAAACTATGTCGCCAAGTGCCATAATTTTTGGTCCAATGGTTGCTATTTTTGCGGAAGGGATGTTACTAGAATTTGCAGTACGAATATTTAAAAGGAAAAATATAGGATATATTGTAGGTGCAGCATTGGCAATGTCTTGGAATTTATTCCATAAAATAATAAATATGGTTTTTTATTACGGAATGGGAATAGTTCGAGTATATGAAAAATTAATGAAGTCTGCACAAAAACAGTTGCATTGGAATTTTGATGTGGTTTGGGTTCCTTTAGCTACTATGTTAATAATTTATATTGTATTAGGAATACTTGTGGCGTTTATAGGAATACACGTAGGAAAAAAATTAAAAGATAAAAATTACAATCCAACATTTATTACGGTAAATTCTACGTATAAATCGCCGTTTAAACAAGAGAAAAAAACATTTAACTATTCCATATTTTGGTTAGTAGTAAACATTCTATTGCCAATAACTGTATTAATAGTAAAGAACTATATTGCATTTCCAATTTGGATAGTACTAGTAGTATTGTTGGTAGGTTTTTGGGCTGTACGTTACAAAAGAGCAATGCGCCAAGTGGTAAAACCAAAATTTTGGATATGGTTCATTTTAATAACCATGCTTACTTCGGTGTTGTTTTCTAATTATCAAGATACCAAAAATGGTATTGATGAAGGAATTCGAATTGGTGTAACCATGAACTTGAGAGCCATATTATTAATAGTGAGTTTTACCGTATTAGGAACGGAGTTATACAATCCGAAAATTAGAAATTATCTAATGCAAGGACGTTTTAAACAATTGTCGTTAGCGCTAGAATTATCATTAGAAAGTTTACCAAGTACCATTGCAAATATACCAGATTTTAAAACCATATTAAAAACACCAACTATTGTATTCTATCAGTTAATATGGCAAGCAAATGAAAGATTAAAAAAAATACAGACCTAAAAATGATAATCATTTCAGCAGATAAAAATCAAGGAAAAACCACACAAATAAAGAAAATTGTGGCATATTTAAAAGAAAAAAATATTGCTATTGGTGGATTTTATTCCGAAAAAGTTTTTGATAATCAGAAATTTATTGGATACGATGTCATAATGGTAGAGACCAATAAATCGTATGCGTTTTTACGTTTAAAAGGTAATAACACACAACAGAGAATAGGTGATTTTTTTATTGATGAATTTGCTTTAGCAGAAGGAATCATACAAATAAAAAAAGCAATAACGGATGAAGTAAAAGCTATTTTTATTGATGAAATAGGAAAGTTAGAATTAAAAAATCGTGGATGGACAGTTGCAATAAATAATTTATTACACAGCTATAAAGGCAAAATTATTATTGCTATTAGAGTTAATTTTGTACAAGATATTCTAAAAAAATGGAAATTAACAGATGTTGAGCAATACACAACTTCAGAAGATGATTATAAAAAAATAATTTCAAAATTTTAATAAATCAATAAAAAAATATAATATACCCTATTTTTTTTAGGGTGTAATCTTGTAAAACTAATATTTTTACTACATTTGCCCTGTAATTTTAATTCAAATAATAAAAAATTAAAAAAATGGCAACAATTCGATTTCATGCACTAAAAGAAACTTTTAATAGAAAACCAGTAAAATTTAAAGAAAAAGGGAAGCATTCTGAAAATTTTGGAAAAAACGTTTTTAACTATGGTTCAATGCGACAAGCAATGACCAAAGAAGCATTTAAAAGTGTACAAAGTGCCATAGAGCATGGAACAAAAATTGACCGAAAAGTTGCTGACCAAGTAGCAAGTGCCATGAAAGATTGGGCGCTGGCAAAAGGTGCAACACATTACACACATTGGTTTCAACCATTAACAGGAACAACAGCCGAAAAACACGATGCCTTTTTTGAGCCAATTGAAAATGGAGCAGCAATCGAAAAATTTGGTGGTGGACAGTTAGTACAACAAGAGCCAGACGCTTCTAGTTTCCCGAACGGAGGAATTAGAAACACCTTTGAAGCTAGAGGTTATACTGCTTGGGACCCAACATCACCAGCATTTATTTATGGAACAACCTTATGTATTCCAACCATATTTGTAGCCTATACAGGAGAAGCATTAGATTATAAAACGCCATTATTAAAAGCATTACACAAAGTAGATGCAGCTGCAACTGCAGTATGTAAATACTTCGATAAAAATGTAAAAAAGACCATTTCTACCTTAGGATGGGAACAAGAGTACTTTTTAATTGACGATGCTTTTGCAAAAGCAAGACCAGATATTACTTTAACAGGAAGAACTTTAGTAGGGCATTCACCAGCAAAAGGACAACAATTAGATGACCACTATTTTGGGTCTATTTCTAATAGAGTATTAAATTTTATGCGAGACCTAGAAACGGAATGTATGTATTTGGGAGTACCAGTAAAAACACGTCATAACGAGGTGGCTCCAAATCAATTTGAATTGGCTCCAGTTTTTGAAGAAACCAATTTGGCAGTAGATCATAATTCCTTATTAATGGATGTGATGGAAAAGATTGCAGGTCGTCATCATTTTAAAATCTTATTTCACGAAAAACCATTTGCAGGAATTAACGGTTCTGGAAAACATAACAATTGGAGTTTGGCAACAGATACAGGAGTTAATTTATTAAGTCCAGGAAAAACACCAATGAGCAACTTACAATTTTTAACCTTTTTTATAAATACCATAAAAGCAGTACACGATAATGAAGAACTGCTAAGAGCAGGAATTGCAAGTGCAAGTAACGACCATCGTTTGGGAGCAAACGAAGCACCACCAGCAATCATATCGGTATTTATCGGAACACAATTAACCAAAGTGTTACAAGATTTAAAAAATGTAACCAAAGGAAAACTTTCGCCAGAAGAAAAAACCGATTTAAAACTGAATATTGTTGGTAAAATACCAGATGTAATGTTAGATAATACTGATCGTAATAGAACATCGCCATTTGCATTTACAGGAAATAAATTTGAGTTTAGAGCGGTAGGTTCTACACAAAATTGTGCTAATCCAATGACCATTTTAAATACTATTGTAGCAAAACAATTGGAAGATTTTAAAGCAGAAGTAGATGCGTTAATTAAAGGCAAAAATCTTAAAAAAGACGAGGCGATTTTTAATGTTTTGCGTGAATATATTAAAGCATCCGAAAGAATTTTATTTGAAGGAAATGGTTATTCCGAAGCATGGGAAAAAGAAGCAAAAAAACGAGGGTTAAGCAATAACAAAACAACGCCAACAGCTTTAAAAGCAAAAGTATCTAAAAAAGCAATTCAACTTTTTGAAGAAATGGGTGTAATGACTGAAGTAGAGAGTAAAGCAAGATACGAAATAGAAGTAGAAGAATATACCATGCGTATTCAAATAGAAGGACGAGTTTTAGGCGATTTAGCACGTAACCATATTGTGCCAACTGCCATAAAATACCAAACTGCATTAATACAAAATGCACAAGGATTAAAAGATATTTTTGGTAAAGATTTTAAGAAAATTGCCAAAGAACAATTAGAATTAATCAAAACTATTTCAGACCATATTACTGCCATTAAAGCAAAGACCAAAGAAATGATTAATGAGCGCAAGAAAGCAAATAAAATTGAAGATTTTGAAAAACAAGCAGCAGCTTATTGCAACAAAGTAAAACCATATTTTGATGAAATTCGTTACCATTGCGATAAATTAGAAATTATGATAGATGATGAACTTTGGCCATTGTCAAAGTACAGAGAGATATTGTTTACTAGATAAAAATAAAAATTTATTAGGGTTTCGTTTCTTACAATGAAACCCTTTATTTTTCTATTTATGATAAGAAAACTAAATATTTTCCATATATGGAATAGGAACCAAGTTGTATTCTAATTTTATACAATTAATTTGGTATTATACCAATTGTTAAGCAAAATACGTTATAAATAAATTAGAATATATTTTTCTTTTTTGAGGCATAAATTCTTTGCATAGCTATGTTTATGGGAATAATTTATA